>NZ_JASOKQ010000013.1:0-64175 GCF_030216265.1 Corynebacterium sp. UMB0012 | reverse complement strand
CAGAATCCGGAACCCATTTCGACTCCACACAATCACCTAACCCATGTCAGGTGTTTCCACGACCACTAGAAATCAAGGTAGCTGCAGGTACGACCAAACCCCGCAAGCATATGCTTGCGGGGTTCATTCTGTGCCAGGTAGAAGATTCGAACTTCTGAAGGCAATGCCGGCGGATTTACAGTCCGCTCCCTTTGGCCGCTCGGGCAACCTGGCATGCACTGTGTGGTGCGAGTAAGTACTTTACTACGAACCACCCTCCCACCTACAAATCGCCAGCGTAGTAGGGGCGAATGGGGCGGGAATAAGGGGGCATCGCCAAGCAGCTAGCCCACGCGGCGCACGGTGTAATCCGCCAGTTGGCGCAGGGCCTGGCTCGCGGAGTTCTCCGGTAGCACGGCAAGCTGCTCCTCCACCGTGCGCAGGTAGGCATTGATGTCCTCCAGCGCCTTCTGACGGCCACCAGACTGGTGCAGGAGCTCGATGGCGCGCTCCACCTCGGCGTCGGAATGCAGCGGGCCAGTAAGCAGCTCACGCAGTTTGTCGCCCACTTCGCCCTCTTCTTCCAAGGCGTAGAGAACCGGCAGGGTAAATACGCCCTCGCGCAGGTCCGTGCCCGGGGTCTTGCCGGAATCCTTTGGGTCAGAGAAGATGTCGATGACATCGTCCACAATCTGAAAGATCATGCCAATGGCACCACCAATGCGGTGCAGGGCTGCGGCATGCTCGGCCGAGGCGCCGGAGTGGTAGGCACCCAGGTAGCCAGCAGAGGCGATGAGCACCGCGGTCTTTTCACGGATAACGGCCGTGTAGTGCTCCACGACATTGGCCTCACCTGCGCCGATGGTTTCGCGCATCTGGCCGGTCACCAGCTCCTCAAAGGTATCGGCAAAGTGGGCCACGGTGTGGGTATCCAGCTCACTCATCAGGCGGGAGGCATGCGCCAGGAGCGCATCGCCGGCGAGGATGGCCACAGAGTTATTCCACCGCGAATTGGCAGATTCCACGCCGCGGCGGCGGTCCGCCTCATCCATGACATCGTCATGATAAAGGGTGGCTACGTGCACCATCTCCACGACGGTGGCGGCCTTAACAACCTCTTCGCAGCCCGGACGCGGACCATACTCGGAGGCCAGCAGCGCCATCATGGGGCGAAAGCGCTTGCCACCGGCCTTAGACAGGTGGCTGACCTTGTCCTTTAAGAAGTCCTGGCCGCGGTCGATTTCACTGCGCAGCTTGTCTTCTACTGCTTCCATGCCCGCACCAATGCGCTCGTTGAGCTGCGGATCACCAAGATCCACGTGCGTGGCATGCGATTGACCGTGAGTCATTAAATAGTGTTCCTTGCAACTAAAAGCCAGAGATAATCGATTACCTACCGTAGTCCAAACTGCGCCCCTAAACACACTCGAGGGGTCGAACTCATGCAATGATAGTCCTCATGTCGGAGCAGATCGATTCCCAAACCTATGTCGAGGTCGCCATCATTGGCGCTGGGCCTGCCGGAGCCGCCGCCGCGATTCATGCCGCACGCGCCGGTTATGACACCCTCCTTATTGATTCCGCGACGTTTCCCCGCGATAAAACCTGCGGCGACGGGCTCACCCCGCGCGCGATGCACCAGCTTGCTGAGCTCGGCATTGTGGTCAACGCCTCCTACCGCAATCGCGGCCTGAAACTGCACGGCTACGGCGGCGATATTACCGCGCCTTGGCCGGAGACCTACCCCTCCCAGGTGGGCACGGCCCTGCCGCGCTACCGCTTTGATGCCCTGCTTGCCGACGCCGCCCGGAAAGCCGGCGCCACCCTCCTCACCGGCACCCCTGCCACCAACCCGGTGCTCGAGGGCAACCGCGTGACCTCCTTCCGCGTGGGAGAGGCCACAGTGCATGCCAAGTGGATCATCGTGGCCGATGGCGTGCGCTCTACTTTTGGCAAGAAGCTCGGCCGCACCTGGCACCGCGAGGAGGTCTATGGCATTGCCGCGCGTTCCTATGCTTCCTCTACGCATGCCACTGAGCCCTGGATGCACTCCCACGTTGAGCTCAAGGACGAAGAAGGCGAGGTGCAGCCCGGCTACGGTTGGATCTTCCCGCTCGGCCCCGAGCTAGGCCAGGTCAATATCGGCCTCGGCGCGCTGTCGACCGCGCAGCGCCCCGCCAAGATCAACACCAAGAAGCTGCTCGAGTTCTACGCCACCCAACAGCGCACCGAGTGGGGACTCGGGGAAATTGAGCACGTTACCTCTGCCTTACTGCCCATGGGCGGCGCGGTATCTAACGTGGCCGGCGCCAATTGGATGCTCATTGGTGATGCCGCGGCCTGCATCAACCCCCTCAACGGCGAGGGCATCGATTATGGATTGGAGACCGCCGCGCTGGCCGTAGCCCTGCTCGGCCCGAAGGATTTCACCCTGGCCTGGCCGGCCGTCTTGCGCGAGCACTACGGCGAGTCCTTCCTCTTGGCCCGCACGGCCGCGCGCTTGCTTACTTATCCGCAGTTCCTACCGCTGGCCGGTCCACTGGCCCTGCGCGGGCCCATCGGCCGCATACTCATGCCGGCCGCCGCGCGCCTGATGGGCAACCTCATTACTGACGATGACCGCGACCTCATCGCACGCACCTGGCGCGCCGCCGGCCGTACGGTCTCGTCCCTTCGCCGCGATACGCCCCTCTGGGATTCGACCGCGGCATAGTCCCCCGCCGCAGTCCTCTAGGCGCGGGCTCCGGCCCTCGCCTAGGCTGGCTTTACCGCCGAGTGCAGCGCCACGATGCCGAAGGTAAGGTTCTGCCAGCCGGCCTCGGCCCAGCCATTGCGATTGATAACCGCGGCAAGCTCCTCCTGCCTGGGCCACGCGCGAACGGATTCCGCGAGGTAGATATATGCCTCCGGGTTAGAAGAGACCAGGCGCGCTACCGGCGGGAGCAGACGCATCAAGTATTCCTTGTACACGGTGCCAAAAATCGGTACCACCGGGGTGGAAAACTCCGCCACCGCAAGGCGCCCGCCCGGCTTGGTCACGCGCGCCATTTCGCGCAGGCCAAGCTCAAAGTCGTGGATATTGCGCAGGCCATAAGAGATGGTCACGGCGTCAAAGGTGTTATCCGCAAACGGCAGCTGCATGCCATCGCCAGCCACCTTGGGCACGTTGCGCTCACGGCCGGCGGCCAGCATGCCACGGGAGAAATCACACGCCACGCACCACGCACCGGACTTAGAAAGTTCCACGGTGGACACGGCGGTACCCGCTGCAAGGTCGAGGACCTTCTCGCCCGGCTTAAGGTTCAAACGCTCGCGGGTGCGCTTGCGCCAGTGCGCGTCCTGCCCAAAGGAAAGCACGGTATTGGTGAGGTCGTATTTCTCGCCCACGGCGTCAAACATGCGCGCCACATCGAAGGGCTTTTTATCCAGATCTGCCTTAGACACAAATGATCAGTCTAGGCTACGCGGGCACCAAGGGCACGAGCCGCCCATCGCGGCAGCTCGGGACGCTGGCCCAGAATGGTCAGCGGCACCCGGCGAGTATCCTCCAGTACCTCTTCGTAATAGCCCACGAGCTGCTCGCACAGCGCCTTCCACGTCTTGGAGGAAATGGACTCGCGGGCATTGTCCCGCATCTCTTGGTGGATCTCCGGATTGAGCAGAGCGTCCACCGCATTGGGGAGGTCTTCCACAAAGGTCTTTACCTCCAGCAGCAGGCCGTTATAGCCCTCGTTGATGAGGTCTACCGGGCCACCGGCCCGCGGCCCGATGGTCGGCACGCCGGAGGCCTGTGCCTCCTGGATGGACTGGCAGAAGGTCTCGAACTCGCCGGCGTGGACAAAGACGTCCAAGGAGGCATAGGCGGCGGCGAGGTCTTCGCCGGACAGCGCACCGGTAAAGACGGCACCGGGCAGCTGGGCTTCCAACAGCGGGCGCTCCGGTCCATCGCCCACGATGACCAGCTGGATATCCTCGCGCCCGTTGAGCGCGGAGAGGCGGTGCACGCCCTTTTCCGCGGCGAGGCGACCAACGAATCCCACTACATTCTTGGTGCCGCTCGGATCCCAGCTGCGGCGCAGCTCATCAGAGCGCTTGGAGGGGTGGAAAAGTTCCGCGTTCACGCCACGCCCCCAGTGGCGTACGTTCTTGATGTGGTGCTTTTCCAAGTCCCGGATGGTCAGCGAGGACGGCGCCAGCGTCATCTGACAAGAGTTATGAATCGTGCGCAGCCACTCCCACACGCCATAGGCCAACGCGGAGGCATGGTACTTGGTGGCAAAGCCGGCAACATCGGTCTGGTACAACGCTACGGCCGGCACGCGCTGCTGGCGGGCGGAGAAAGCGCCAGCCGCGCCGAGTACGAAGGGGCTGGCCAAGTGAATGATATCCGGCTTGAAATCACGCAGCGCCTCATCGACCGCCGTGGTAGGCACGCCCACCGGCAGCGAATCCACCAGCGGCACGCGCACGGTGGGTACACGGTAGATGGGGAATCCTAGGTAGTCCGGAATTTCTTCTTGTCCTTCACGGGCGCCCGGCGCGATGACGATGGCCTCCTGGCCGGTCTCGTGCAGGTGCTCTAAAACGCGCAGCACGGAGTTGGTCACACCATTGACATTGGGGAGGAAGGATTCAGCCACGATCGCAACACGCATGCCACCATCATGGCCCATTTTCTTAAGTTTATGGTGAAGCCAGCGGAAAATCTTGGTTAATTATTTCTCCGCACGGCGGGTAAAGAAGCTAATCAGCTTCCACAGCACGGCCGCGATGAGCGTGGCAACCACCCCTACCGAGAGCGCCGGGATGATGGCCAGCGTCCATTCGCGGCCTTCGACCTTGACTAGGTCTGGGTCGTCCTGGGCGTATTGCACCCACACCTGCTGACCCTCGCCCAGCCCACTGGGATAGAGCAGCCCGTGCTGTGGGGTGTGGTAAATCCCTTCACTGTCTTGGAAATCCACCGTAGTGCGCAGCACGCCCACATCCTTGACCGTAGCCAAAGCGCGCGCGGGGTGGCTGGCGATGGCGTGGTCATTCAGCGCCGGCCCGATGACCATGCCCACCACACCCACCAGCGCGGCCAGATACAGCGCCAGCGTCAGCTGGTGCAGGCGGCGGCGATAGACCGCGGGCGTATAGCGCGGCACCACGGCCGCGTGCGGCTTATGCTGCGGCGGGGCCACTTACTGGCCTACCTTTGCGGTGAGCTTCTCATTGAGCGCCCGGCGCGTGGCACGGGTGGTCTTGGCCTCCACGACGGTAATCCCGGTGGAATATTCTTTCAGCTCCGCCAACGTGTCCAGCAGCTCCTGCGGGGTGGTCACCTCGCGGTAGTCTGCCTCATAGGCTTCTGCCAGCTTGCCGACGTCCACCCCATGCGGCGTCCCAAACGCCGGCTCGAAGGACTCGCGCAGCGCATCGGCGCCTTGTTCCAGGGTCTCGAAGATGCCGCCACCATTGTCATTGGCCACCACGATGGTGAGGTTTTCCGGTCGCGCCTGATCTTCCGGGATGAGCAGGCTATTCGCGTCATGCAAGAAGGTGACATCCCCCATCAGCGCCATAACTCGCGGGGCGCGCCAGTTGGTGGGATCCAGCGATTGCGTGGCCAGGGAAATGCCGATGGCCTGCGCGATGGCTCCATCGATGCCGGCTGCCCCGCGCGGCGAGTACGTATCCACGCCGTCGAAAGGCAGGCCCACCATGGAGGCATCGCGCACCGGGTTCGAAGCACCGAGCACCAGGGTATCGTTGACGGAGAGCGTATCGCCCACCGCGGCCGCCACGTGCAGCCCGGTAAATCCCAGTTCCTCATCCTCGAGGGTCTCGCGCACGGCTTGCCCCGCCATATCTGTTGCACCTTCGCAGATCTTCATCCACTCGCGGCTCGGCTCACCGGTGACCTTGACGGTGGTGCCAAGCCGGGCCTCTTCGCCGCGCTGGTTGGTGAAGTCCTTGGTGCGCGAGAGCACCACCAGCTCGATATCCGGGTCATTCATCAGCGCTAGCACGCCACGGTGCAGCGTCGGATGCCCCACGACGATGACCTGTTCAACCTTGGTGTTGACCACATAATCATTCGCGGAGACCTGCGCCTTGCGGAAGATGTGCGCCGCCGCCGGATGCACCGGATGGTACGGGCCCGGCGCGCTCGGCTCTGCGATGGTTGGCACGTCTTGGAGGCCTTCTACCTCCCAGGCCTCATCGCCCGCAATGACCAGTGTGTTCTTGCTCAAATCCACGGCCACTTCACCGTGGTCCACAAAGGACGGCGCGGGCTCGCGCACGCCATCGCCGGAGGTGTGGTCCGGCAGGGTGGCGTCGACAAGCGGGGCATCAAAGGCCACATTGATGTGTACCTGTAGGTCTTCGCGGAAACGCTGGGCCATCGCCGCGATATCGTCCGCGTCGGTGACCTGGGTGGTGTCCGCATAGACGCCGAAGATGCCCTGCTGCTCGATGGTCTGCGACGCCCCCGTGCCCACCAGGCGCTCCGGCCGATCCGCGCTAATGATGGCCAGCGGCGTATGGGAATAGTGTGCCTCCACCACGGCTGGCAGAGTATTGGCCACCGCAGTTCCCGAGGTCATCACCACGCCCACGTGGCGGCGCTGCACCCGCGCCATGCCCAGGGCGGTAAACGCTCCCCCGCGCTCGTCCAGGCGGGTGTGGACGCGGATATCATCACGCGCCAACAGCGCCAGCGACAGCGGCGCGTTGCGCGAACCAGGGCACAAGACGACATCCGTGAGGTGGCGCGCCAGTTGGGCGGCTACCTTCTCAGCCAACTGCATCGATTCATTCATGCCGCCCGATTTTACCTGCCCGCGCGCCATTTCCCTTACCGGGCAGGTGCTGGGCGCTTAGTTCTGAGCGCCCTACTGGTTGGCCGGCTGCTCGCCGCCGCCCAGCAGATCGTTAAGGAGGCCCTCAATGTCCACGTCGCTGCCCTTATCCAGCTGGTCTTGTACCTCCGGTGGCAACTCGGTCGGGATATCGGACGGCAGGTCATTCTGGAAGTCCGGCAGCTTCGGCAAATTATTGGAGTTCTCATCCTGCGTATCCGGCTCTTCGGTCTGGGTCACGGTGGTGGGAACCTCCGTGGTCAGCGTTTCCGTCACCGGCTGTGGGTCCGGCTTATCCGCCTCGTCCGCAGCATTGCGCCACAGGAAAAACAACACAGCCGCGGCCAGTACTGCAAGTACCGCGATGGCTGCGAAGACGCCGGCCATAGCCCCGCCACCGCTGCCTTTCTTCTTGCGCTTTTCCGGCTGGTCTGGATCATAGTCCGACGGAACCGGCTCGTACTCGGGCTGCTGCGCGTATTGCTGGCCATATGCCTGCCCGGCCGGCTGCTGATAGTTCTGGCCGTAGCTTTGCTGCTGACCGTAGCCCTGCTGATAGCCAGCGGTCGCATCGAATTGACGAGTCTCATTCTGCGGCTGCTGCTCGCCCGGGAAGTACTGCTTGGGGTGCTCGCGGCGCGCGTGGTCGCGGCTGGGGCCGGCGGCATTATCGGGCACGCGGTCAATCTGGCGCGTGGCATCATCCGCCGGGCTGGACCAGCTGCGGGTTTCATTATTATCGCCATGAGGGCCTTTAGTAGTCATACCCTCTACCTCTACCCCATTTTGCTGTGAGATCCCAGAGAGGTCTCCCACAGCTAACAGGGAAGCCGCGGCTCGCCGCTTAGTGCGCTTGGCGTGTGCTCAAGGCGCGGCCGGTGGCGGTGTCTTCTGCGGCAACCTGTGCCGGGGTGGCATCCGCGATGATGCGGCCGCCATCTTCGCCAGCGCCCGGGCCCATCTCGATGATGCGGTCCGCATTCGCCATGACCGAAAGATCATGCTCGACGACGATTACCGTATGGCCCGCATCCGCCAGCTTGTGCAGCTCGGTATTGAGCAGGTCGATATCGGCTGGATGCAGGCCCGTGGTGGGCTCGTCCAGCAGGTAGACCGTGTGGCCGCGACGCGAGTTGCGGGAGCGCTGCAGCTCCGTGGCCAGCTTGATGCGCTGGGCCTCGCCGCCGGACAGCTCCGGCGCGCCCTGGCCCAGGCGGAGGTAGCCCAAGCCGACTGCCTGCAGCGTGGCGATGGCGCGGTAAATCTTTTCTTCCTCGGCAAAGACCTCCGCGGCCTCATCCACGGTGAGCTCCAAGATGTCCGCGATGGTGCGGCCCTGCCAGGTCACCTCCAAGGTCTCGTCGTTGAAGCGAGCGCCGCCGCACTCTGGACATGTGGTGTACGAGCCTGGCAAGAAGACCAGCTCCACCTCGATCTTTCCCGCGCCGCCGCAGGTGGGGCACTGGCCTTGCTTTACGTTGTAAGAAAAGCGCGAGACCGTCCATTTGCGCTGCTTGGCCTCATCGGTGGAGGCGAAGAGCTTACGGACGTTATCGAAAAGCCCGGTGTAGGTTGCCAGCGTGGAACGCGGGGTGCGGCCGATGGGCTTCTGGGTAATCTGCACGACGCGCTTTACTCGGTCAAAGCCCTCCGTGCTCTCCACGGACCAGCCCTTGTCCTCGGCCTCTTCCTCATCGGAAACGGCCGTGGCGGACTGCCGCAGCAGGCCAGCCAGCACCGTGCTGACCAGGGTGGATTTGCCCGAACCGGAAACACCGGCGACCGCCGTGAATTGGCCCAAACCAAAGTCCACATCCAGGTTGTCGATGCTGCGTGCGTTGATGCCGCGAAGGGCGAGGTGGGAGGAGGGTGTGCGGGGGTCGTCGGCAAGCGCGAGCGTGCGGTGAGCCAGCGCGTTGGCGGTAGGGGTGTCCGCGTCATAGTCTGCGACCGGGCCCGAATAGACCACGTTGCCGCCGCGCTCGCCGGCCAGCGGGCCGACGTCAACGAGCCAGTCCGCCTGCGCGACCAAATCCATGTCATGCTCCACCAAGAGCACGGAGTTGCCGGCCGCGATGAAACGACGGCACATATCCATGACCGCATCGCGCTCATCGGGGTGCAGGCCGGCCGAGGGCTCGTCGAGCACATACGCCACGCCAAAGAGGCCGGAGCGCAGCTGCGCCGCCAACCGGATGCGCTGCATCTCGCCGCCGGACAGGCTCTGCGTCGGCCGATCCAGGCTGAGGTGCGCCAAGCCGAGCTCCAGCGCCGAGGTCAACGCGGGAAGAATCTGTTTGAGCAGCAAATCCTCGGCCGAATTCTCCTCCGGGTTCTGCTTGCTGAGCACCTCATGCACCCTATCCAGCGGCAGCGCGCCCAGCTCATCAATCGGCATGCCCGCATAGGTGACCTTCAGCGCGGCCGGGTTGAGGCGGCGGCCGCCACAGGTCTCGCACTCGCGAGATTCCATATAGGACAATGTGCGCTTGCGCAGCGTATCCGATTGGGTCTCCGCCAGCGTCTTATTGAGGTAGCTGGCCACCGAGCGCCACGTGCCCTCATAATTGCGCTGAATCTGGTCCTTGCCACGCAAAGGCTTGACCGTGACTACGGGGCGCTCGTCCGTGAAGAGGATCCAGTCGCGGTCTTCTTGCGGCAGGTCTTGCCAGGGCGAATCCAGGTCATAGCCCAGATTCATCAGGATGTCGTGGAAGTTCTTGCCGGCCCAGGCACCGGGCCATGCTTGGATGGCGCCTTCCTCGATAGAGAGGGTGGGATCCGGGACCATGGAGTCCTCGGTCGGCTCGTGAACCACGCCCGTGCCGTGGCACTGCGGACACATGCCCTCCGGGGTATTCGGAGAAAAAGAATCCGAGTACAGGCCCTCCGGGTTATCCCCGGCGCGCGAATAGAGCAGGCGCACGCTATTCGAGAGCGCGGAGACGGTGCCCACCGTGGAACGCGCACCGCCGCCGGAGGTAGATTGTTGCAGCGCGACCGTCGGCGGCAGGCCCTCTACCTGGCTAACCTGCGGGTCGACGGCCGAGCTAATGAGGCGGCGGGCGAAGGGCGCCACCGATTCGAGGTAGCGGCGCTGTCCTTCGCCGTGAATCGTGCCAAATGCCAGCGAAGACTTGCCCGAACCAGACACACCCGTGACCGCAACGAGCTTGCCGCGGGGCATATCGACGTCGACGTTGCGCAGGTTGTGCAGGTGGGCATCGCGGACCTTGATAGTAGACATGTCCTCTAGCGTACGCACAGGTGACGGGCTGGGCAGCTTTAATCCTAATGGCAGTCTCCTTTAGCGATTTACTGGTTTTCGTGCGCAGGCCACCGCTTTTCAACGATTTCGTCCATACATATCGCGAAAATCGTCGACGATTTAGGTGTTTTAGATGGACGAAATCGTTGAAACGAGGAAATCGGAACCTTCCTGGAAGATTTCCAGTCCAATGAGTCATGTGGACGAGAAATGAATTACTAGTTTTAGGCCTTACTGACTATCAAATCCGCAGGAGGGTTAGTGAGGGAACGCTGTTACGCTTGCGGCGCAATTGTTATGTCCCGGCGGAGGCGAGTGCGAAGGATAAGCTCGCCGCGGTGGCGCAGCTTTATCCGGATGCGGTGTTTACGGGAACGGCGGCGCTTGCAGCCTACGGTTTATGCGAGGTGCGGCTGCCGGCAGCGATTCGGGTGGATAACAATTGCCGGGCACGGACGGATGGGCTGGTGCGTACTGTGAGGTCGCGGCCGGTGCCGGTAAATCGGGTAAAGGGCGTAAAGATGGCGTTGCCCGCGCAGGCGGTGGCAGATGCGCTGAGTTTCGAGCACTGTGGCGAGTGGCTGCTCAAAGAGGTCCTGGCGCAGGCGTACCGCGGGCTCAACGGTAGGGGAAGATTCGCGGCCGATGTAGACATGGTGAGCAGCAAGGAAAAGGACGCGGTACGCGAGTTGGCGAGGCTAGCACCGGTGGGGACGGCGTCGAAATGGGAGCAGCGGATGTTTCGCGAGATGCGGCGGGCGGGTCTCAATCCCGTGCCGAATTTCCGGCTAGGACCATATACCTGGGATTTAGGCTTCGAAGCGGGAACGACCGTGGTGGACTTGGACTCGCTGTTCTATCACACGCCGGAGAATAATCACCGAGAATTCCTCATCGGGACGTGGAAGACCAATCACGCGGTGCAGCATGGATGGGCGCCACTGAAGTTTACGGATGAGTGCACCGACTACCACCTCAAGCTGGTGGTGGAGACGGTGCAGGAAACGGTCGCGCATCGCCGCAGCGTGCGCGGGCTAAAGAGCAGGCCGCAGAAGGTGCGCCGGGCACTGGCGACTCCGGCGTGGAGGTTTCACCAGAGCTTGCTCTAGAGCCTATTTAGCAAGGTGCGGCCAGCAGGCGCGAACGCGGTCGAACCACCAATCGCGGCGGTCGGCGGGGGCGGCGAGTGCAGCGAGGCGGTCTGGGTCGGGGGCGAGGATATCGGCGGGAAGGTGGCCATCGACAAGCGGGCGCGGGGCGGTGACGTCCTCTTCAAAGAGGGAACCGGTGGCAAGGCCGGCGGCGGCTGGGGTGACGTCGATATCCTCGTCGTCGTAGATGCGCGGGAGCGCGGCGACGGCCGCAAGGCCCATGTTGATGCCAATGGAAGTATCGAGCGCGGAGGCCACCGTGATGTCCATGTGACGCTGGCGCAGGTGTTGGGCCACCTCGAGGACGCGGCGCACGCCGCCGAGCGGGGCGGGCTTGACCACGGCGACATCCGCGGCCTGCAACTCGGCGACGCGGTACGGGTCGGCCACCTTGCGGATGGATTCATCGGCGGCGACGCGCACAAAGAGGCCGGCGCGCATAAGGCGGCCGCGGACCTGGGCAAGCTCCTCAGTGGTGGCGCACGGCTGTTCCATATAGTCCAGCGGCATCATCATCTGCGCGGCCTCCACCGCCTCATCGACGCTCCAGCCGCCGTTGGCGTCCACGCGCAGGATAGGGATATCGCCGCGTTGGGTGACGGCGTCGCGGACGGCGCGGACGCGAGCGGCGTCGTCGGCAAGCGTGTGCCCCTTCTCCGCCACCTTGATTTTGAAGGTGCGGCAGCCGGGGTAGCGCTCCACCACGGCCGGAACCTCGCTGGCGGGGACGGCCGGGATGGTGGCGTTGACCTCGATGGAATCACGCACCGGCTCCGGGAAGCCCTCGTAGGCGGCCTCGAGCCCGGCGCGCAGCCACGCGGCGGACTCGGCCGGGCCGTATTCCAGGAAGGGCGCGAACTCGCCCCAGCCGGCCGGGCCATCGATGAGCAGGGCCTCCCTCGTGGTGATGCCGCGGAAACGCACGGCGAGCGGGAGGGAGACTACGTGGGCGCGGTCGAGGACGTCATCGATATGCATGGCCTTCATGGTAGCGCCCGCCGGCCGTTGACCCCTCCCCCGCTCTGCGCTATTTTGGAAACTCATACCGATAAAGGAGGAATTATGCTGCTAGCTGAGGCATTGGCGGAGCGCGCCCAGGCACAGGAGCGCCTCAATAGCCTGCACGAGCGGCTGCTCACCGTGGCCCGCGTGCAGGAGGGCGATACCCCGGATGAGGATCCGCAGGCACTGCTGCGCGAGCTTGACGGCGTGGCCGGGCGCATCGATGAGCTGGTGCAGGCCATCAATGCGACGAATATCGCCACCGCCTTTGATGAGAAGAGGAACTTGATGGAAGCCCTCGCGCTTCGCGACGGCCTCTTGCGCAAGCGCCGCATCTACCACGACCTAGCGCAGCGGGCGGGCACGCGCTCGGATCGCTATTCCCGCACCGAGATCAAGTTTGTCTCCACCATCCCGGTGGCGGAGCTGCGCAAGCGCGTCGATGATTTGTCTAAGCAGTACCGCGAGCTGGATACCCGCATCCAGCAGCTGAACTGGAATACCGAACTGAAAAACGGATAGTCATATCGCGCGCTGCTTAAAGCGCGCGATGGTAGCCCACACACCTGCAGCGAGCAGGCCCCCACCCTGGAGGGGAAAATCCTGGGACACTGGCCCCCTTTAGCGCTTTAAGGGGCGGGGAGTTCAAGTCTCCCCATGGCATGGAGTACCGCGCTGGTATGGCGTACACGGGTATTATGCGGGGCAACAACCTCGCAGTATCGCGTATTGATTATTACCGGCCTGCTGGGCAGCGTGTGTGGGTGAGGGTTGGGAATGGGGACTATTCTTCTTTTGCCACTAAGCTGGCCATCATGAGCGAGCAGAGAAAATACAGCACCGATAATCCGTTCCGCCCGGAATTGTGGCATGCCGTAGAAGGTTTTGAGGACCTGACAGATATCACTTATCACCGGCTCAACGGCGAGGGCCGCAAGAACGGCATCGTGCGCATCGCCTTCGACCGCCCGGAGGTGCGCAATGCGTTTCGCCCGCATACCGTAGACGAGCTCTACCGCGCCCTGGATCACGCCCGCCGCACGCCGGATGTGGGCACGATTTTGCTCACCGGCAATGGCCCCTCCGAAAAGGACGGCGGCTGGGCGTTTTGTTCCGGCGGCGACCAGCGCATTCGCGGCCGCTCCGGATACCGCTACGCCACCGAGCACGCCCACGATGACGCCACCGCGGATGAATCCACCGTGGACACCGCCCGGGAGAAGGTGGAGGGCGGCCGCCTGCATATCCTCGAGGTCCAGCGCCTTATCCGCACCATGCCCAAGGTGGTCATCGCCGTGGTCAATGGTTGGGCGGCCGGCGGCGGACACTCGCTGCACGTGGTCTGCGATATGACGGTCGCCTCCCGCCAAGAAGCGCGCTTCAAGCAGACGGACGCGGACGTGGGATCCTTCGACGCCGGCTATGGCTCGGCGTACCTGGCCAAGATGGTGGGCCAGAAATTCGCCCGCGAAATCTTCTTCTTGGGCCGCACCTACGATGCCCAGCGCATGTACGAGATGGGCGCGGTCAATGAGGTCGCAGACCACGGCGAGCTGGAAGACGCCGCCATCCGCATGGGCCAGGAGATCAACATGAAGTCCCCCACCGCCCAGCGCATGCTGAAGTTCGCCTTCAACCTCACCGATGACGGCCTGATGGGCCAGCAGGTCTTCGCCGGCGAGGCCACCCGCTTGGCCTATATGACCGACGAGGCCGTCGAGGGCAAGGAGTCCTTCCTAGAAAAGCGCGAGCCTAATTGGGACAGCTTCCCGTACTACTACTAATGCTTATCGCTTTTTGTATCGGCACCGCCGTCGTGGCTACGGGTGCGCTCATCATTGGACGCATCGTGTTGCTGCGCGGCATACGCAAGGCAGAAAAGAACGAAACCCGCCCTTTCGACGGTTAAAATCGCCTCCGTGACTATCCTCTCCCCGCTTCCGGTTGATCCGCATAACCCGGCCAGCATCCTCCCCGATTTGGAGGCCGCCATTGCTGGCCAAGGGTGCTTTTTGCCGCTCCCGCTTGCCGACGCCACCCGCGCTACCCTCCTGCGCAATACCCAACGCGCCGGCGAGCCTATCGATCCCGAGATCGCGCTCGTGATGTCCACCTCGGGTTCCACCGGCACGCCGAAGGGCGCGCAGCTCACCCCAGCAAACCTGGTGGCCAGCGCGGATGCCACCCACCAGGTGCTCGGCGGCACCGGCCAATGGCTGCTGGCCATGCCGGCCCACCACATCGCCGGCATCCAAGTACTGGTGCGCTCCCTGGTGGCGGGCGTGGATCCGCTATGCATGGATCTCAGCGAGGGCTTCGATATCCCCACCTTCGCCCGCGCAGCTGCAGAGCTCGACCGCACTGGCGACCGCACCTATACCGCGCTGACCCCGCTGCAACTGGCCAAGGCCATGGATTCGGTCGCAGGCATCGACGCGCTACGCACTTTCGATGCCATCCTGGTCGGCGGCGCGGCCATCAACCCGCGCCTGCGCGCAGCGGCCGAGGAGCTGGGCATTGCAGTAGTGGCGACGTATGGATCCTCCGAAACCGCGGGCGGCTGCGTCTACGATGGCCGGCCGATTCCTGGGGCCCAGGTGCGCGTCCAGGACGGCCGCATCCTCTTGGGCGGGCCCACCATCGCCCACGGCTACCGCAACGCGCCCGAGCACCAGGCCTTCCGCGAGCCAGGCTGGTTCGCCACTTCCGATGGCGGCTTTATCGACGCCGGCACCCTCACCGTCACCGGCCGGCTGGATAACGTCATCGATTCCGGCGGCCTCAAGCTGCACCCAGAGGCGCTAGAAACCGAAATCCTCAAGGTTAAGGGCGTGGACCATGCCTGCGTCGTCGGCGTGCCACACCCGCGGCTCGGCCAGGCAATCATGGCGGCGTACACCGGCTGGGCCGATATCGGCGATATCCTCGAAGCCCTCGAAGACGCCGAGCTTCCCCGCTGGCAGATACCGAAAGACATCAAGCGCCTCGCGGAATTTCCCACGGCCGGGCCAGGCAAAATAGACCGCCGCGCGGTGGCGCGCATCTTCAGCGCTTAGCCACCTTCCACGTCGCGCACCGCGATATCGCGCGCCGCGGATTCCCCGAGCGAAAAGCTGGCTCCTTTATCCACGCTGACCTCTAGGAGGCCGGCTACCGGCGGGGCAACGACGGTCAGCCGCACGCCCGGCCGAACCCCGTGTTTGTCCAAATAGCGCAGGAATTCGCCATCGGCGTCATTGACCTGTTCCATGGTGGCGGGAGAGTTGGGTGGGACGTCGGCAAGCGTAATGCGCGAGAGCGGCTCAGCCGTGCCATCGGCCGCCGGAATGGGATCGCCGTGGGGATCGCGCGCAGGGGCGCCGAGGAAAGCATCGATGCGCTCGACAAACCTATCGGAGGTCGCATGCTCTAGCATTTCGGCTTCCTCGTGCACCTCGTCCCAGGTATAGCCCAAGGTGCGCACCAAGAAGGTCTCGAGCAACCGGTGGCGGCGCACCATAGCAACAGCCAACTCGCGACCTTCCTCCACCAGCCGGACGCCAAAGTAACGCTCGTGTTCCACGAGTCCCTTGGCCGCGAGGCGCTTAACGGCCTCGGAGGTGGTGGGCAGCTTTTGGCCGGCAGCCTTGGCCAGATCACCGAGCGGCATGGCGGTATCGCGCCCCGCCTTTTCCTCGTGGTTCCACAAAATCTTGAGGTAGTCCTGGGTGCGTTCGGGCAGCTCGCTTACGTGCATTCACCCCATCGTAGTTCATCCTATTGCTTCCGTAAGTTTCAATATGTATGTTTTACAAAGTTCATTCCATTGAACTTTGGTATTCATTTCTAATTTAAGGACTTTTCGTTGCAGAAAACCACCGCACTTCCCCTCGCCGTACTGCTCGCCGCTACTACGCTCACGGCCTGCTCAAGCGGCGATGACAACCACGGAGATAGCCTAAAAATCTTCGCCACCACCGGCTACTTGGCCGATGCCGCAGCCAACCTCGCCCCCGAAGCCGATATCACCACCATGGTCGGCCCCGGCGGTGATCCGCACACCTACCAGCCCACCACGCACGATATTGAGGCTATGAAGGACGCCGACCTGGTGCTCTGGAATGGCCTCCACCTCGAGGCGCAGATGGTGGACCAGCTCGAATCTCTGGGAGAAAAGCAGCTCGCGGTGGGCGACCAGCTTGATAAACAAGATCTTCTGCCCTGGCCGGAGCAAGGAAAGGGCGGCGAGCAACTCTATGATCCGCATATCTGGAATAGCCCCAAGCTGTGGAGCCAGGCCGTTGAGAGCATCGGCGACAAGCTCGGCGATATCGACTCCGAGCACGCCGCGGACTACTCCACGGCCGCCGATAACTACGAAAGCCAGATCGCCGCTGCACAGGACAAGGCTGAGAAGGAACTCGCTGCTGCGAAGCCCCGCGTGCTCATCACCGGCCATGATGCTTTCAACTACTTTGGCAAGACCTTCGACTTTGACATCCACGCCACCGATTTCGTGACCACCGAGGCCACAAAATCCGCCACCGAGATCTCCGAGCTGGCCGATACCATCGCCGATAAAAAGGTCCCCGTCATCTTCAAGGACAATCAAGCCAACCCACAGGCCATCACCTCGCTGCAGCAGGCCGTGGAGTCCCGCGGCTGGAAGGTTACCGTCTCGGACGAGGAGCTCTTCGCCGATACCCTAGGACCCGACGCGCCTACCGATACCTACCTCGGGGCTTTCGAGCACAACGCACACACCGTGGCAAAGGCCTTAAGCTAATGCTGCGCGCTACCCACCTCACCGCGGGCTATCCGCGCACGCCCCTGCTTGCCGACGCCACCTTTGCCCTCACTCCCGCCACCATCACCGGCCTCGTGGGCGCCAACGGCTCCGGCAAGTCCACCCTTGTGCGCACCTTGGTGGGCTTGCTTCCACCGCTTAACTGCGAATCGCTCACCTTTGATGGCACCAACCTTGCCCATTTCCGCCACCGGCTCGGTTACATGCCGCAGCACGCAGATATCGACTGGGATTTTCCGGCCACGGCCTTCGATGTCGCGCTTATGGGCCGCACCGCCGGCCTGCGCTGGTGGCAGTGGCCGAGCCGCGTCGATAAGCGCGCCGCTCACGACGCGCTCGCCCGCACCGGAATGCAAGAGCACTCGCACCTGCCTATTTCGGCCTTGTCCGGCGGGCAGCGCCAGCGCGTCTTACTCGCTCGCACACTCGTGAGCGATCCTGAGCTCATTATCTTGGATGAGCCCTTTGCTGGGGTCGACGCCGCAAGCCAGCGCGCCATCATGGAGGTACTGCAGAATCTGCGCGCCGATGGCGCCACCATCTTGCTGGTCCACCACAACCTAGCAGAAGTCGCCGATTTCTGCGATGAGGTCCTCATGGTGGGCCAAGGCCGTCTCATCGCGGCCGGGCCTACTAAGCAGGTGCTCACCGAATCCGCCATCGCCGACATGTTTTGCCTGCCCTCATGAACCCACTAGAACTCTTTCAGGATTTCACCTATACGCAGGCGCTTTTGGGGACGGTACTCATCGGAGCCTGCGCCGGCGCGCTCGGCCCGCTGGTCTATGTGCGCCGCACCAGCCTGCTCGCTGATGCCATCTCGCATTCCTCCCTGCCTGGCCTGCTGGTCGCCTTCGTCGTGGCTACGGCCTTAGGGTGGGACGGCCGCAATATCTGGCTGCTTTCTGCCGGCGCCATCCTCACCGGCACACTGGCCGTCGGCTGTATTCACCTGATTCCACGGCTGGCCCCGCTCGGCCCGACCACCGCGATGGCCGCTACGCTTACCACATTCTTCTCCATCGGCATGCTGCTCATGCAGTATATTTCCCGCCAGCCCTTGCCCGGCAAGGCCGGCATCCAGGACTACCTGCTGGGAAACGCGTCCACGCTCACGCGCGCCGATGTGAGTTCTGCGCTCGTCATTGGCGGCGGCGTCTTGCTAATTCTTTCTTCGGTACACACTCGGCAAGCCACCGTCGCCTTTGACGCCCCCTTTGCCCGCGTAGCCGGCATTCGCACCACGGCCTTAAATGCCCTCAGCTTCCTCTCCTTAACCGCCGTCACGGTTATAGGCGTCAAGGTGGTCGGCGTGGTCCTCATGGTGGCCGTAGTCATCAGCCCGGCCGCGGCCGCCCGCCCCTGGGTTCACCGCCTGATTCCCTTCATTGCACTAGCCGGCTTCCTAGGCGCGTTTACTGCCGCCGTGGGTTGCTACCTTTCCATCGCCTTTGGCCCGCTGCCTACCGGCCCCATCATCGTGCTGGTGCAAGCCGCCACCGTAGCGTTCAGCCTCGTCACCAGAAAGCTTCGACCATGACCCTTGCCGCTACCGCTTGCCTGCTCGCCGTCCTTACCGCCGTAGCATGCGCGCTGCCCGGCACTTTTGTAGTTCTACAGGGACAGGCCATGCTTATCGACGGCATCGGTCATGCCGTCCTCCCCGGCATCGCCGTGGGCTACCTTTTGACCTCCGATATCGACTCCCCGCTGCTGCTTATTACCGCCGCGGCCGGTGCCCTGGCCGTCGCGCTCGGCACGCGGTGGCTGCAGCGCAGCGCGCTGGTTACTGCCGACGCCGCCCTAGGCCTCATCTTCCCCGCGCTCTTTGCCGCCGGCGTCATCCTCATCTCTACCCGAATGAGCCACGTACATATCGATGTCCACGCCGTCTTGGTTGGCGATGTTAACCTCGCCGCCTTTTCCAATCCCCACTACTGCTATGTCATGGCCGGCGTGCTTGCCGCTAATGCAATCTTCCTCGCCCTTACCTTGCCGCGGCTTTCCGCCACGTCTTTTGACGCGCCATTCTGCACCGTGCGCGGGGTCCACTCCCGCGCCGTACAGACAACGTTTATGGCGGTCGTCGCCTGCACCGCTACCGCCGCCTTCCACGCCGCCGGCGCCATGCTGGTAATCGCCTTGATGGTCTTTCCCACCATGACCGCGCGGCTTTTCACCCGCCGCGTGCCTACCCTAATGCTCGCTGCCTGCGGCATCGCTGCGCTGAGCGCCGTAGCAGGATTCTGGCTGGCGTACTACCTGAACGCGGCCACCTCCGCCGCAATGACGGTCACCAATGCCGCGCTCTTTATCGCGGCGCTGGCCGCGTATCGGGTGCACCACCGCGCCTGCCTACGCTGATTGCCGCCCGCCACCACGCCAGTGGCACAATGGTGGCTATGTCTGCCTCGAAGTCTGCCCCGAATTCTGGGGCCCGTTCCGCCGGTAATTACCCCGCCACTGCTCAGGATTGGCTCGAGGGCGCGCGCCCGCATACCTGGGCCAACGCTTTTGCGCCCGTCGTTGCGGGCACCGGCGCGGCATTCGGCATCGACGGCGGCCACGTGGGCCGCGCGCTCCTCGCACTCATCGTGGCGTGGGCGCTTATCATCGGCGTGAACTACGCCAATGACTATTCGGATGGCATCCGCGGCACTGACGATGACCGCACCGGTCCGCAGCGCCTCACCGGCGGCGGCTTGGCCCGCCCGGAGCACGTAAAGCTCGCCGCCTTCGCTGCCTTCGCCGTGGCCGGGATCGCCGGCATCGCGCTGTCTTTTGCGGCGCACGCCTGGTGGCTCATCCTCGTCGGCGCGCTGTGCATCGCTGGCGCCTGGTTTTATACCGGCGGCAAGAATCCGTATGGCTATCGCGGGCTTGGCGAGGTTGCTGTCTTTATCTTCTTCGGGCTCGTCGCCGTGCTCGGCACCGAATTTACCCAGGCCGGCCGCCTGTCGTGGTCGGGCCTCGCACTGGCCGTGGGCATCGGCGCGATGAGCTCCGGCGTCAACCTGGTCAACAATATCCGCGATATTCCTTCCGACGCCGAGACCGGCAAGATTACCCTCGCCGTGCGCCTCGGCAACGAGAAGGCGCGCCTGCTCTTTACGGTGCTGCTCCTGCTGCCATTCCTGCTGACCATCGGCATCGCCTTCGGCAGCTGGCTCGCGCTCGCTGGCTTGGTTTACTTCCCCTTCGCGCTGCGCGCCATCCGCACCGTCAACCGCGGCGCCCAAGGCCCAGAGCTTATCCCGGTGCTCGGCTTGACCGGCCGCGCTATGCTGCTGTGGGCCGTTATTGAGGCCGCCGCGCTCATCATCGTCTAGTCCTGCGCGGCGCGGCCTTCCAGCTCCGCCTGCACCCAGCGCTTGTGGGCCTTGCGCTGGGCGGAGTACTCGGCCAGCGTTTGGGTGGCCTCGATGCGCCACTTTTTAAAGATGAGCATCGATAGCGGCAGCGCCACAAAGAGCGCCAGCAGCGCCGCGACAAGCACCGGGATGGCAAAGCCGATGGCGATGGCCAAAAGCTCAATCATCACGGTCAAAGCGATAAATAGCACTACGCGGGCGAGCCCGTACTTCCACAGCGCCGCGCGCGAACGGCGGCGCAGTTCTGGGTCCGGCTTGGGTGGCTCAGGGTTATGCGTCATGGGGGTTGATTGTACGCGGTGCAGGTAGAATCGCACGCATGGGCCGAATAATCCTCCTCCTACTCTTTGTCCTCGCCGCCTACCTCGTCTGGAAGGCCTTCGGGCCCTCCACATGGAAAAAGCACGAGGTGGAACAACCCCGCGCTATCAAGGGCCCCGACGATGACGAGGAATTCCTCTGGAAACTGGAAAAGGAGCGCTTCAAGCAGCGCCGCGCACAAGAGGCAGAAGAAGAAAAACGCCGCCAGCGCCGCAAACGCGACGCCGACGGCGAGAAGGACTAGGCTTCCTTCGGCACGAAGCGCATCTCTAGGCCTAAGGCCTCGGCCACTGCCGTGATCTTTTCCCACCGCACGCCCGCACCACCGTGCTCGATGGTGTGGAGGGTGGAGCGGGAGATACCGGCGGCGTCGGCAAGCTGCTGCTGCAAAATGCCCAACTCGCGGCGCCGCTCGGCAAATTGGGCGCCAAGGCCCAAAATCACGGCATTATCGCCGGCCGGCTTGCCCTGCTTATGGCGCGGGCTCGTATGCTCCGCCATCTAGTTCAGCCCTGCATAGGAGTGCAGGCCGGAGACGACCATATTGATAAAGAACAGGTTGAAGACCATCAGCACCATCGCCATGACGTTGATCCACGGCGCCGCCTTGCGGAAGGCCGGCGTCGCACGCGCATGCAGGTATGCGGCATACAGGATCCAGGTAGCAAAAGACACAGTCTCCTTCGGGTCCCAGCCCCAGAAGCGGCCCCAAGCGGACTCGGCCCAGATGGCACCCAAGATGATGCCCAGACCCAAGGTCGGCAGGGTGATAACTGCCAGGCGGTAGGCCAGCTGGTCAATCTTCGCGGCAGAAGGCAACGGGCGGGCTACAGCACCGAGGAGGCCATGCTCGGCATGCTTTGGCTGTGCCATACGCAAAAGAGTCAGCAGCGAGACAATGCCGGAGATAATACCGATGGACGCGCCCAAAGAAACCACGGTGACGTGGATGGGCAGCCAGTGCGACTGCAGCGCCGGCACCACCGGGGCGGACTCGGCATAAAGCTTGGTAGAACCATAAAACATCAACGCGAGGGTCGGGGTGAGCAGCCACGGCCACACGGTGCGCCATTCCTTGCGCTGCATGGCAATATTGCCCACGAGCAGCACACCGAAGCTCACCATCAGCACGTATTCGTACAGGTTGCCAAATGGGAAGCGGCCGGTGGCCAGGCCGCGCAGCACAATCGCCGCGGCGTGCAGGGCAATGCCCACCCACATCAGCGCGCTGGTCATGCCGCCGAGCTTATCGGCCTTGCGCTCCTTTTCCTGCAGCTCATCGGCCGTGATTCCGGAAGAGGACTGGGCAACCTCGCCGGCATAGCTGTGCTTGTCGACGCCCCCAGCGCCCGCCCCCACCAAGACCTTCGCGGCCTCGGACTTCACGGCGCGGCGGCCCTCGATGATGCCCTGCATGCGGCCGTAGTAAAACAGCGACAAAAAGAGCGCGACGCAGTACACCACAAAGGCGGTCTGCACCGCGATATCCGAGAAATTAGACAGATTCTGATCGATCTGCATGAATGCTCCTAGCCTTCACACGTGCGGGGTAAGTGCTGATTACCTTACTCAGCGAAACGACCCAATCCAACTTTTGTTGGATCGGGCCGGGGCGCTAGTCATTGGTATAAAGTTCGTCTTCTTCGACCTCGTCTGGGTCGGGCAGTTCGAGCAGCGCTCGGTGCAGCTCGTGGAACTCCTCGGACCAGCCGGCACGGTCGGTGCGGGCGAGGCCGCCCATCTCCACGTCGGTGCCGCCGGTCGCGTTCGGCCGCAAGCGGATGTAGACGCGGCGGCGCTTAATTATCAGCGATCCCACCAAGGAAATGAGCATCACCAGCGCGGAGGCCAGCACCCACTTCTGGAAAGGATCATAAGAGACCTGGTAGTTGGCGAACTCGCTGGCGCCGTCGAAGGTGATCTTCGTGCCATCGTCCAGGGTGACGTCCTCGCCCTGGTTGAGGTTCACGCGGTCAATCTTTTGTAGCTGGCCGGACTGCACCAGGTTCGGGTCCAGCGAGAAGAAGGACTGCGGGGTGCCGGTGTCCAAGCCGGCATCGCCGCGGTAGATATCGATGGCCATCGCCGGATCCTGCAGCCCGGGATATGCGGACTGCAGCAGCTTGCCGTTCTCGCCGGCCCATTCGGCCGTGGGCGCGAAGAGGCCCTGGATGGCGATCTGGTTCTGGCGGCGGTCATAGAGATCTGGATGCATGCCGGCCGGTGGGTCGAAGCGCATCGCGCCGGAGGACAAGAAGAAGGTCGTGTCATTCGGCTGGAACTGAATGGTCTGGGTGCGCTTTTCGCCATTGGGCCATTCCACCGTGACCGTCGGCGCGTAGCCGTGGCCCTGCAAGTAGACGCGGTTGTGCGCCAGGCGCAGCGGGTGGTTGACCTTGAGCTCGTAGTCCTTCCACTCGGAGTCATCCTTGTAGATGTCCTCGCCCTCCGCGTAGGAAACGTTGGAGGTAAACATCTCCGCCTGGCCGTTGGGCAGGTATTCGGCCGCGAAGTCATGAGCGATGAGGCAGAAGGGGTGGAGACCGGTGCCGTCGAAAAGCGGGCCGGCGCGGAAGGAGTCAAAGTTGGACGTGGAGGTATTGCAGAACTCCGTGGACTGGTCCAGGGTCTGGCCGCCTCCCTGCGAGCCGGACTCGGTGACCACGATGACCTGGCCCTCATAGTTGACCAGGCGGCCGGCGGCGACGGTGACCAAGATGGCCACCAGCGCCACGTGGAAAATGAGGTTGGCCAGCTCGCGGCCGTAGCCGCGCTCTGCGGAAAAGGTATGCACGCCGGCGCGGTCTTCTTCGGGGGCGTACTCGGCCACGCGCCACTTTTTCAGGCGCTTTTTAATTTCCGCGGATAGCTCTTCCTCGCTCTTGTCCGAATGCCCCTCGGCCGCCAGCGGCAGCTTGTGGAGGTACTTCGGGGCGCGCGTTGGTGGGGTCTTCCACGCCTTGTAGTGATCCCAGGAGCGCGGCAGGATGCAGCCCACCAGGGAAATGGCCAAGAGGATGAAGATGGCCTGGAACCAGACGGACGAAAAGACGTCGAAAAGCTGCAGCTTGTCGTAGATCTTCGCCACGTTGCCGTTGGACTCGATGAAGTCCTGCACGTTCTGCTCGTTGAGGTCGCGCTGCGGCAGCAAGGAACCGGGAATCGCGGCCAGCGCCAGCAAGAAAAGCAGCGCCAGTGCCGTGCGCATGCTGGTCAGCCAATGCCAGGCTTTGCGGAAATATTTCACGTCTCTCCTAAATCAGGGTTGCGCCAAAGTTGCCGGTCCACTGGCGGATGAGGCTAATAAACTCGCCCCACAGGCCGGTTACCAGGGCCAGGCCGACGAGGATCATGGCCACGCCGCCGATGACCTGGATGGTATGCGAGTGCTTACGGGCCCACGAAATCGAACGCATCGCCCGCGCGGAGCCCAGCGCCACCAGCAGAAACGGCAGGCCCAAGCCCAGGCAATAAAAGATGATGAGCAACACGCCGCGCGCAGCCGTCATACCTTCGGTGCCGGCCGATACGGAAATAATGGCGGCCAGCGTTGGGCCCAAGCACGGTGTCCAGCCCAGCGCGAATATCCCGCCCAGCAGCGGCGCGCCTAGCCAGGTGGTCCAGCGCTTCGGTGCCATGCGGGTGTCTTTTTGCAGCGCCGGGATCGCGCCGAGGAAAACCACACCCATCAGGATGGTCACGCCGCCGCCTACCCGCATGAGCGTCTCCTCATTGAGCCGGAGCGCGGAAATCGCGCCGAATACGGAGACCGTCGCCAGCAGGAAAACCACGGTAAAGCCCAGGATGAACAAGGCGGCGGCCAGTACCACGGCCCATTGCCTACGCTTGCCGACGCCCACCCCCAACTCACCGTCAAACGTAACCTCGCCGCCCACCACGCCGGCTAGGTAGGAAATATAGCCAGGCACCAGTGGGATCACGCACGGGCTAGCGAAACTCACCAGCCCCGCCACGGCGGCCGCGAGCAGGCCCAGAATGAGTGGGCCGGAGGTCGCGGCCTCGGCAAAGGAGTTGCCGATGCTCGCTGCGTTGTCCATTTATTCCTTTTCTAGTTTGTCCACTACGTCCATCACATCTTGGGCGGTGATGGACCGCAAAAAGACCGTAGCCGGGCGGTGCTGTTTATCCAAGACGATGGTGGTCGGGACCACGGAGGTGGGCACGCCGCCCAAGGCCGCTGCGGTCTTAAACGGTGGATCGTAGATGGAGGGATACTTCAGCCCGTTATCTTTGAGAAAGTCATTGGACACCTGCGGGTTATAGTCGCGCACATTGATGCCCAGGACCGTACCAATCTGGCGCTTTTGCAGCTCGGAGTGGATCTCTTGGAGGTCATCGGCCTCGGCGCGGCACGGAGCGCACCACTGGCCCCAGGAGTTGAGCACGACGATTTCGCCCTCATAATCCTCCAGAGAAATGGTCTTATCCCTATCGCGCACATCCTCGCCGGAGAACGTGCGCAGCGGCTTGCGCTCGGATTCCTCGTAATTGATGACCTTTTCGCCGCCGGGCGTGATGAACTCGAAATTGCCGCCGGTAGCCACCGCGTTTTGCGCGTTATCGGCGTCCTGCGAGCAACCAGCAAGCGGCAGCGCGATGGCTGCCGCCGCCAGCACCGCGCCGACTGCGCGTCTGCGTTGTAGTGCCATTAAATCTCCTGGGCCGGCGAGGAGTAGAAGATGTCGGTGACCTGGTTATCCTCAAAAAGCAGGGAGGTTACCGAGGCCAAGTCGCATTCGCGGTTCCACGGCGCGTGCGGCAGGCGCTGGCCCAGCACGGTGCGCTGCACCATCACGATGGGCAGCTGGTGGCTGACCAAGATCGCCTCGTGGCCGGCCGCGGCGGTGCGGGCGCGCTCGATGGAGCCCAGCATGCGCTCGGCAATCTGCTCATAGGGCTCGCCCCACGAGGGCTCCAGCGGGTTGACCAGCAGCGGCCAGCGGCGCGGGTTCCACAGCGCGGAGCGCAGTCCCTTGGTGCGCAGGCCCTCGAAGCGGTTGCCGGACTCGATGAGCGTCTTATCGACGTCCACGTCTAGCCCCGTTACCTGCGCAATCGGCCGCGCGGTTTCCTGGGCGCGCTGCAGCGGCGAGGCCGCCAGGTAGGTCACGTCATGATCGCGGAAAGACTCCGCGGTGCGCGCCGCCATGGAATGCCCGCGCGAGGACAGGTGATAGCCCGGGATGCGACCGTAGAGGATCTTCTCCGGGTTGTGGACCTCGCCGTGGCGCACGAGGTGAACGATGGTGCGTGTCATGTCTCTCCTTGGTGTGCGGGACTTAATGTGCGGGACGCGCGGCGGCCGCGGCCTGCGCGGCGGGTTTGAGGGCGGCTTCGATGAGTTCAAAGTCGGCGTCGGTAAGTGCATCCGAGACAAACCAGGTCTCGAACGGGCTCGGCGCGACGTAGATGCCGTTATCCAGCAGGGCATGGAAGAACGGGGTGAAGCGGAAGGTCTCGGCCGCCTGCATATCGGCAAAGTTGCGGCCCTCGCCCTCGGCAAAGCGGATGGAGAACATAGAAGACGCCCGCTGGATGTGGTGCGCTACGCCCTCGGCCGACAGTGCGGAAGAAATCATGCCGGTCAGGCGGTCCGCGTTGGTCTGCAGGCGCTCGTAGAGCGATTCATCGGCCAGTTCCAAAGACTTCAGGCCGGAGGCCATGGCCACCGGATTACCGGACAGCGTGCCGGCCTGGTAGACCGGACCGTCCGGAGCAAGGTAGTCCATGACCTCGGCGCGGCCGCCGAAAGCAGCGGCCGGCAGGCCACCGGAGACGACCTTGCCAAAGGTCACCAAGTCCGCCGCCACGCCGTCGACGCCGTACCAGCCCTTATAGGAGGTGCGGAAGCCGGTCATGACTTCGTCGAGGATGAGGAGGGCGCCGTCGCTATGGGCGACGTCGGCAAGCGCGGCGTTGAAGCCTTCCTCTGGTGCCACGGTGCCCATGTTGCCGGCCGAAGCCTCCGCGATAATGCAGGCAATCTCGCCCGGGTGCTGCGCAAATGCCTCGCGCACGGCCTCGATATCGTTATAAGGAACGACGATGGTATCGGCCGCCGTCGCGCCCGTAACGCCCGGGGAATCCGGCAGCGCAAAGGTCGCCACACCGGAGCCGGCCGAGGCCAACAGCGCATCCACATGGCCGTGGTAGCAACCCTCGAACTTCAGCACCTTGGCGCGGCCGGTGTAGCCGCGGGCCAGGCGCACCGCAGACATGGTGGCCTCGGTGCCGGAGTTGACCATGCGCACCTTATCGGCCGCGGTGCGCGCGACGATGGCCTCCGCGAGCAAGGCCTCGCCCTCGGTGGGCGAGCCGAAGCTCAAGCCACCCGCTGCGGCCTGCTGCACGGCCTCCACAATCTCTGGGTGCGCATTGCCGTGAATCATCGGACCATAGGAGCTGACCAGGTCAACGTACTCATTGCCGTCGACGTCCCACAGGCGCGAGCCCGCACCGCGCTCAATTACGCGGGCCTGGCCGCCCACGGAGCCAAACGCGCGCACCGGCGAGTTCACCCCGCCCGGAATCACCTTGGAGGAACGCTCAAACCACTGTTGCGACTGGGAAGTATTAGGCATGTCTGACATTCTAGCGATTCGCGCGCTATACAAAAGTTGGAGTGCGCGATTCACAGTCAGCCGCTAAACTTCGGGGCGTTGCACTTTTCAATTCGGGGGGATTTTCAATGCAGCGCACTCTCATTTTCGCCATCCTGGCCGTTTTCTGCCTCGCCGGTTGCGCTCAGCCCAGGCCCGAGCGGCCGCTGCCTACCTCGGTGGGTGCTACCCCGCTTGCCGACGCCCCCTCCTGGCAGCCCCCTCCCCGCCCACTCGCCCCGCGCGACCTTCCTCGGGAGGACGCCCCGGTTCCCTCGCCGCCGACCGAGCGGCCTTCGCCATCGACCGCGGCGCTGGCGCCTGAGTCTGGTTCGCACCCCGGCCCGACTGCCGCGCCTCAGCAGCGGCCCGCACCAGCGCCCGCACCGGCACCCCGCCCGCAACCTGCGGCGCCGGCCCCACGCCCACCTGCGCGGGACAAAAGCGGCCTGCCGAACCTCAATATTCCGCCGCACGAGGTGCGCGGGCGCATCGAGGACGCGGTGCCTGATGTGCCGGCAGTGCCCGCTATGCCCGCGCCCGCCCCACCACCTGCGCCGCCGCTGCCGCCTGCGCCGCGGATTCCGGGCCTCTAACTCACCGCTTTCAACCCCACGATGCCGCCGATGATCATGGCGAGGAATAGCACCTTCCACACGGTGGCGGCCTCGTGGCCGGCGGCGAAGGAATAGATAACTGCCACCGACGCGCCAACGCCCGCCCACACCGCATAGGCCGTGCCCACCGGGATGCTGCGCATCGCCCACGCCAGCCCGCCCATGGAAATCGCGCAGGCCACAAGGAAAATAAGCGAGGGCCACAGGCGCGTAAAACCTGCGGACTTATCCAGCGCCGCCGCCCACACGGCCTCGAATGCTCCGGAGAAAATCAAGATGAACCACGCCATACCTGCTTCCTGGCCGTCTTGTCGCGTTGCCGGGTACGGCTCCCTCGTCCGGGGCTCGCGCAAGCCGCGGCGAACCTGCACCCAATGATGGCACACTAGGAAACCATGAAGATTGCATTTCTTGGAACTGGCCGCATGGGAACCGAACTAGCCCGCCGCCTGCTCAACGAGCAAGACGGCATCGAATTGACCGTCTGGAACCGCACCGCCGAGCGCGCCCAACCGCTGGTGGAGGAAGGCGCCGAGCTTGCCGCCTCGCCCACCGAGGCCGTGGCGAACGCCGAGGTCATTATTACCTCTCTCTTCGGGCCCGACGATGTCCGCGAGGTCGTCGTCGAGCCGCAGCTCATCCCCGCCGGCGTGACGTGGATTGACACCACCACCGTCTCGCCCAACGATGCCCGCGAGTTCGCCGCCGCCGTGGAAACCTACGTCCACGCCCCGGTCGTCGGCACGCTCGGCCCGGCCCGCGAAGGCAAGCTCGGCGTCTATGTGGGCACGCCTGACGACGCCCGCCGCGAGCAAGCCATGTCCCTCGCCGAATCCTGGGCGGGCGAAGACAAGCTCATCGGAGTGGAGGCGGCGGCCACGGCGGCCATCGGAAAGCTGCTGGCAAACCTCGCGCTCGCCGTCACCGCCGAGGGCCTGCTCGAAGCCCTGCAACTCGGCGAGTCCGAGGGCCTAGACTCCGAGGTGGTGCTGCAGATGCTCGATATCACCGGCCTGTCCTTCATCGCCAATATGAAGGCGCCGTTTATCACCGGCGAGCGCAATACCGACCCGGGCGATTTCACCGTCGACGCCCTGGCCAAGGACGCCAAGCTCATGGAGATGACCTCCACCAAGCCACTGCCCGCCCTGACCGCCGCCATCGGCCGCTTCGAGGAAATGCAGGCCATGGGCCACGGCGATCAGGACTTCTCCTCCATCTTCGTCTTCCGCAATAAGGGCTAGTTATCCACAGGCCCGCCGGGCGTGCGGGCCGAAATTCGCCCTGTGGGCCCTAGTTATCCACAGGTTCGCGCGCTCGCCCTCGCACAGGTTGCACGCCGTGGCTTAGGCTGCGGGGCATGACAGCTCTTCAGACTTATCTCGCGGCCCTGGCGCCCGGCATCGACATCGTTGCCGGGTGCGCCGGTATGTCTGAAGACCAGCTGCGCGCTGCCGGTGCGCCCAATAAAACGGCCCGCACTTTGCTCACGCTTGCCGACGCCCTCTTTGCCCCCACCTCCTTTGCCCGCCTGCAGCGCCAGGCGGTTACCGCCGCGCGCGACCGCGCCCACCCGCTACCCACGCTGGAGGTTATCGAGCGCTACGCTTCCCGCGCTAAGACCAAGCGCGATGCCTGGCGCCTGCGCGTGGAGCTGTGCCGCACCGCCGCCGATACCGATGAAATGGAAAAGCTGGCGCGCAAGAAGCTGCGCGAGCTCAATCCCCCAGCCCCGCCGCGCCCCGGCGTGCGCATCCGCCGCCGCAAGGACGCACCGTGGACCCTCGCGATTACCGGGCCCTCTTCGCTCATCGCGGACTTAGAATCCAGTCTGGATGAGGATGCTCCCCTCGACTCCGTAGCGGAGCTCTTCTCCCCTTCCGGCGCCTCACCGGCTGCCCGCCCGACCATTACGACCAACGCGATCATCACGCTCGACGAGCTTGACCGCATCATCGATGGCGACGGCGAAGAAGTCACCATCCAGCTCACCAACGGTGCCCGCCTCACTGGCGCGGAACTCGTCTCGCGCACGCTGGCAGAGCGCGGGCTTATCACCCTCGTTCACCCCTTCGAGGGCGCGGTCAACCTCTATCGCACGGAGCGCATGGCCAGCGAAAAGCAGCGGCTCATGGCCGCCGCGGAAAATCCGGTATGCCCGTGGTCCGAATGCAACTATCCGGCGGATAAATGCCAGGTACACCACTTGCAGGCGTGGCGACACGGCGGCGATACCAATATGGCAAACCTCGCGACCTGTTGCCCGTACCACAACGGCGTCAACGACGATGACCCGAATGCCCCACCGTTGCGCGGGCGCCTCATTCGGCGCCGAGGCCGCGTGGTCTGGCAGCCGCCCTGGGCTCACACCGCGACATCATCGCCCCAGTAGCCCCGCAACCACCAGGCAGCAGGATGCCCTGCTGCCGCATTGGCATGCCCGCAGCTAGCGAGCTCCGCAATTAGCGAGCGATGCGGGCCGCAGCAGCGCGGGCGTCCGCGATAACGTTGGGTACACCGACCCCGCCGGCCCAAGCTCCGGTGGCATCGATGCCCGGCGTCGCCGCGAGGGCACCGCGCGCACCAGCCACGGTTTCCAGGTGGCCGGCATCAAAGCGCGGCAGGCCGCCGAACCAGCGCTGGGTGAAAATCTCGGCAACGCCCGCGGCGCGGCCGTCGAAGCCGGTAAGCCGCTGGAGGTCGTCGAGAGCGTAGTCGACGAGGTCATCTTCCTCGGCGCGGACGATGGCGTCATCGCCAAATCGGCCGAAAGAGGCGCGCACCAAAGCACCACCGCGCTCGGCCAAGTGCGGCCACTTGCGCGAGGACAGAGTGAATGCCTTGGCGTGCACGTCGTCTTGGTCAGTGGCCACGAGGATGCCAGAGTTCTGCGGCAATGCGTTGCCGGCCGGGTCCGTGTCAGACTCGAATTTCAGGCCCACGACTGCCGACGCCGCTAGCTTCACGCTCTTCAACCGCTCCGCAGCCCGCGGGGACACCTTGGGCAGCAGGCGCGCTGCGGTCGGGGCCGGGGTGGCCACCAGCACGCGGTCAAAGGGGGCGGTATCGCCGGGTGCGCCGGCCAAGCGGAATTTCTCGCCCTCGCGAGTGATGCCCGAGATGAAGGTATCGAGGTAGATCTTGGCACGGGATTTATCGGCCAGCGCCTCGTAGAGTTCTGCGTAGCCGCCGCGGAAGGTCTGAAAGACGGGTCCGCCGCTGCTCGGCTTGGCCGCGCGGGCTTCTTCCAGCGAGCGGACCGCGGCCGAGAGGGTGACTGGGCCGCGCTCGGAGAGCGCGTCGAGGGTCTCGGCCAGCGCTGGGATGGTCGCGCGTAACCCCAGGTCATCGGCCGAGCAAGAGTACACGCCGCCGAGGAGGGCGGAGATAACGTGGTCGACGAGGTCGTCGCCAAGCTGCTGGCGCACCAGGCGGCCCACGGAGACGTCGCTCCCAGCCGTCCACTCGAAAGGCTCCTCGTTATCGATGCGACGCGCAGTCTCGGCCGAGACCAAGTGTGCGACCGGCTCCGAGTGCGAAGGAATGCCCATCATCCCGCCGCGCGGCAGCGGCTTAAGCTCGCCGGAGTACACCAGCGAGTGCAGACCGGAGGGCTCAACCAGGCTGTCGCCCAGGCCGAGGGATTCAATGAACTCCACGGCGTCGCGGCGGCGGGCGAGGAAGGCCTCGGCGCCCATGTCGGTGGGGCCGTCATTAAACGGCACGGAGTACAGCTTGCCGCCGATACGGCCGGCGGCCTCGAAAACCTCAACGTCGTGGTCGCGCAGCTCGTAAGCGGCCGTCAAGCCCGCCAGGCCGGCGCCAATAATCGCAATACGCATTTAGCCCTCCTCGTGGATGATGGATACGGCGCGGGTGATGGCCTCCGCGTCGGTAGTTGGCAAGACCCCGTGGCCGAGGTTCCAGATATGGCCGTCAATATCGCCGCGCTCGCGGGCCCGGTCGACCTCGCCGCGGATGGTGCGCACGGCCTGGCGCACGGCGGCATCGCCGGCAAAAAGCATGGCCGGGTCGAGGTTGCCCTGCAGCACGCGGGCGCCGACGCGCTCGGCCGCGGCGTCCATGGGCACGCGATAATCGACGCCCATAACTTCCGACCCCGCCTCCGACATGGCCGGCAATAGCTCGCCGGTGCCGACGCCGAAGTGGATGCGCGGGATATCCACGCCCGCCAGGATTTCCCGGGAGTACGGCAGCACGAACTCGCGGTAGTCGCGCTCGTTGAGGTAGCCGGCCCAGGAATCAAAGAGCTGCATGGCGTCAATGCCGGCGTCGACCTGCACCTGCAGGAAACGGGTGATGGTCGGCACCAGGCGGCGCATGAGCATGTGCCAGGTCTCCGGCTCTGCGTGCATGAGCGCCTTGGTGCGCTCGTGGTTCTTGGATGGCCCGCCCTCAATGAGGTAGCTGGCCAGCGTGAACGGCGCGCCAACGAAGCCGATGAGCGCTTGGGTTTCGGTGAGCTCGGCTAGGATGCGGGCGATGCCCTCGGTGACCTCGGGGACGTCGGTTTCCAGCAGCGGCAGCTTGCCGACGTCCTCCCTACTCCGCACCGCCTGCTCCATCACCGGCCCGCGCCCCGGCACGATATCGACCTTGACGCCCGCGGCCTTGAGCGGGACAACAATATCGGAGAACAAGATGGCGGCGTCGACGTCGTGGCGGCGCACCGGCTGCAGGGTAATTTCTGCCAGCAGTTCCGGCATGAAGCAAGAATCAAGCATGCTGATCCCCTCGCGGGCGGCGCGGTACTCCGGCAGCGAGCGGCCGGCCTGGCGCATGAACCAGACTGGGGGTCGGGAGGGGGTGCGGCCGAGGGCGGCGTCGATAAGCGGGGCACGATTGAGTCGAGACATGCCCCAATTATGAATCAAAAGTTGGAGTGAGGGCTAATTAGCCACGCAAGCTGCGGTCCTTGATAAAGCGGTTGGACTGCGGCTGGAAAAGCAGCGCGAGGGCGACGATCAAGGTGATGGGGATAATCAGCAGCCCGAGCCCGCCGATGCCGAGTGCAAGAGCGGCGATATTGGTAAAAAGCGCGAATGCAATGACCACGGTGATGATGCGGCGCGCCCACTTGGACCCGCCGGCCAGCTGCGCCGCGAAGAGCGCAAGCAGGATGGCGCCGACGGCGTTGGTCACCGCGACAAATAGGCGATTGGAATGGAGGTACTCCGCGACCTGCGCATTCTGTGGCTCCACCTGTGGCCCTCCCGAGCCGAAGATGCCCACCATGCCGCTCACCAGCATGATCACGGCGCTGACGACGAGCACCCAATAGGCCCAGCGCAGCTGTCGCGGCCACGCATCGAGGTTCTCCTTGGCGGAGGTGTTTCGGGCCGCCCGGTTATAGTCCCGGGGCCCGGGCCGCTCGGTATTATTCATCGCTTGTTCTCCCGGTCAGTGCGGCTAGCACGGTCGGCACGGTTGGTGCGGTCGGGGCGTTCGCGCTTGCCGCCGTCATGCTTGCCGCGCTGGTCATCCTTGGAGCGCTTGCGCTCTTCTTCGGCGCGCTTCTTCTCGCGCTGCGCTTGCTCGAGTTCCTTTTCCAGCTCGCGCATCTGCTCGAGTTCGCCGGTGTAGTCCAAGGTCTCGGCCCGCACGGAGAAAATCAGGCCGAGCACCGCCGCGACGCCGACGAGGATCTGCACCATGCCATCGGCGGCAAAGAGCCAATCGGGCACGTCCGCGCCGGCCGGGGTGACCATGAAGGTCAGCAGGATACGGAATCCGAAGTAGATCGAAAAAGCGAACCACACGCGGCGCGAGGTGCCGGCCCGCTTGCTGCGGTTAGCAAGGGACCGCAACAGGAAGGCCAACAGCACGATAATCGCAAGCGAAATGGCCGCCGAAAGGGCGACGGAGCCATAGGCGGCGGTGCGGAGGAAGGTGTCGGAAAGCTGGGCTTCATCCACGCCGGCCGGTGCGGATTTGGCCATGTCCTTGGCCTGCGACATGAGTACGTCGTGGTTGAGCAGCGTGAGCACCACGTTGAGAACCTGGTGCACGGCCTCGCCGCATAGCGCGCCCAGCCACAGCCACAGCATGTACGTCACGGACTCCGGCCGCTGCTGCTGCCGCGGCGGGCGTTGCGTGTGTGGCGGGCGCGGGGCAGGGGCGGGCGACGGGGGCGTAGCAGTCACAGGGGTCCTTTACTTGAGCAGGCGGGCGGCTTCGGTAGCGAAGTAGGTCAGAATCTGGCCGGCGCCGGCGCGTTTGAATGCGGTCAGTGACTCGAGCATGATGGCTTCGCCGTCGATCCACCCGTTGGCGGCCGCGGCCTTGACCATCGCGTACTCGCCGGAGACCTGGTAGACCGCGACCGGCACGGGAGAAGTCTCCGCCACGGCCGAGAGCACGTCCAGGTAGGGCAGGCCGGGCTTGACCATAACGAAGTCCGCGCCCTCTTCGATGTCGAGCTCGGCTTCGAGCAGGGACTCGCGGAAGTTGCGCGGATCCTGCTGATAGGTGCGGCGGTCGCCTTCCAGGGAGGAACCGACGGCATCGCGGAAAGGGCCGAAGAAGGCGGAGGCGTACTTGGCGGAATAGGCCATGATGGCCACGTCCTCGTGGCCGGCCTCGTCGAGATCGGCGCGGATGGCGGCAACCTGGCCGTCCATCATGCCCGACGGGGAGACGATCTGCGCGCCGGCGCGGGCTTGGGAGCGGGCCATGTCTTGGTAGAGCTTGACGGATTCGTCGTTAAGCACGCGGCCTTTGTCATCTAATACGCCGCAGTGGCCGTGGGAGGTGAACTCGTCGAGGCAGGTATCGGCCATAACGATGAGGTCATCGCCGAATTCCTCGTGCAGGCAGGAAATACCGCGGTTCAAAATGCCCTGGGGGTCCCAGGCGACGGAGCCGGTCTCATCCTTGTCCTCATCGAGCGGCACGCCGAAAAGGTCGATGCACGGCACGCCGGCCTCCAGCGCCTCCTCGGCCGCGCGGCGCAGGGAATCGAAAGTGTGCTGGTAGACGCCCGGCATGGAGGGAATCTCGCGCGGGGCGTCGAGACCGTCCACGATGAACATGGGCAAAATCAGGTCCGAGGGGCGGACCTCGGTTTCGGCCACGAGGTTGCGCATCGCGGGGGTGGTGCGCAGGCGGCGTGGGCGGCGGGCTGGGAAGGTGCTCATTGGGTACTCCTTAGAGCGAGACTAAAACTTATGCCTTGTCGACCTTAGTAGCCTTCTTGCGCGAGCGGCGTTTCTTGCGCGGCGCGGGCAGGTTTCCGGCGGCGCGGAGGGCGGCGACGTGGTCTGCGAGGGCGTCGACAAGCGCGGGCACGTCCGCAACTTCGGGCACCACATCGACGCGCAGGCCCATTTCTTCCGCGGCCGCTCTTGCCGACGGCCCGATACACGCAATGATCGTCCGCTGGTGCGGTTTGCCCGCAATGCCCACCAGATTGCGCACAGTGGACCCGGAGGTGAACGCGACGGCGTCGAAGCCGCCGGTCTTGATCATGTCGCGGATTTCGGCCGAGGGTGGGGCGGCGCGGACGGTGCGGTAGGCCACGACGTCGTCGACCTCCCAGTCGAGGGCCTTGAGCCCGTCAACCAGGGTGTCGGCCGCGATATCGGCGCGCGGGAGCAGGACGCGGCCGACGGCGTCGATATCTTCCACAAAGTTGGGGAAGACATCGAGCAGGCCCTCGGCGTTCTGCTTCTTCTTGTGTGGCAAGAGCTCCGGGACCATGCCTTTGGCGCGGATGGCGGCCGCGGTTTTGGTGCCCACGGCCGCAAGGTGGACGCCGGCGAAATCGCGGGCGTCGAGACCGAGTTGGGCGATCTTCTCCCATACCGCGGTCACGGCGTTGACGGAGGTGAAGACGATCCACTTATAGCGGCCCTCGACGATGCCCTTGATGGCGCGGTCCATCTGCGCCGGGTTGCGCGGCGGCTCGATGGAGATGGTGGGCACGTTTTGCGGGATGGCGCCGTAGCCGGCTAGGCGCGCGGACATCGGGCCGGCTTGTTCCTTGGTGCGCGGGACGAGCACGCGCCAACCATAGAGCGGGCGGTTTTCCCACCAGGAGTACTTGGTGCGGTCGTCGATGCTGCGGCCGAGAGTAACGACGAGCGGGCCGGTGAGGTCCGCGTCGAGCTTGCCCATGGTGCCCAGCGTGGTCTCATAGGTGCGCTGCAGGCGGGTGGTGCCGTGGACAGTGACAAATGCCTCGGTCTCGGCCGGCATGCCGCGCTGCTGCAGCTCATCGGAGATGACCGGCAGGTCTTCCTTGGTGGCCTGCAGGACGATGGGCTGGGTGGCGTTGGCCAGCGCGTCCCAATCGGCGCCGTCGGTAACGTCGGCCTCGGTATAGGTCGAGCCGAGCGCAATGCCGGCGAAGGACGGCACGGTAGACGGCAGAGACATGCCCGGCACCACCTGGAATTCCAGGCCGGCGGACGCCACGGCGTTGATCTCGGCCTTGATGGACTCGCGGTGCAGCGGGTTGCCGGTGACCAGGCGGATGACATCCTCGCCATCCGCCTCGACCAAACACTCGCGCAGCTGGCCGACGATATCTTCGGCCGGCTCGTACAACACCGCGGCCGTTGGCGGCGCGGGGCGGGGCGGTTTGCGGCGCGCGCCCTTGGCTTTGGCATCGGCGCACATTTGGGCGTATTCGGCCTCGGCGGCGTCGAGAAGCTCTTGCGGAACGGGCAGCGCGGCGGCGACGGCATCGCGCACGCCCTGCATGACCTGCGGATCGGTCACGGCGATGGCACTATTTGCCAGAACCTCGCGGGCGCGGACGGTCAGCAGGTCGGGATTACCTGGACCAGCGCCCACAAAGACGATCTTGCCCAATTGGGTGTCTGGCGCGGCATTGCTCATAAAGTTCTTTTCTAAAATCGGGCGCGCGGCACCGCGCACGGACATGATCGCATGCGGTGTGGTTCCCCGCGCCGGCGGTGGGTGACACGGTCTTAACGGCCAAAATCCCAGGCCTTGCGTCCTGGGATGCCCTTAAAGGGGGCCGGATCATTGCGGGACAATGATCTGTGGTATCTACACCTTAAATTATTAGCGCCTAAAGGCGAAATTACTTGCCCAGCAGCTCGGCCGCGCCACCGGCGAAAAGCTCGTCCGAGATGCGCGCGCCGAGTTCGGCGGCTTCGGCCGCGGAGCCGGAGGCTGTGGCGGTGAGCTGGCGGGATCCGTCGAGCGCGAAGACGCCGCCGCGCACGGTGAGCTGGTCGCCGTCCCAGCGCGAGGTGGCGGCCACCGGCGCGGTGCAGCCGGCCTCGAGGCGGGCCAGCACGGCGCGCTCACCAGCAGCGGCGGCCGAGGCGCGGTCGTCGACAATGGCGTCCAGGGCCGCGGCAGCCTCGGTGCCGGCCACGGCCTCGATGGCGAGGGCGCCCTGGGCCGGTGCCGGCATAAAGACGGAGGGTTCGAAGATTTCGGTGGCGCGGTCCGCGTAGCCGCCACGCAGCAGGCCGGCGTAGGCCAGCAGGACGGCGTCGAGCTCGCCGTCGGTGACCTTGGACATGCGAGTATCGATGTTGCCGCGCAGCGGGCGAATTTCCAGGTCCGGGCGGAGGGCGGCCAGCTGGGAGATGCGGCGCGGGGCGGAGGTGCCCACGCGCGCGCCCTGCGGCAGCTGCGCCAGGCTCAGACCATCGCGGGCGACGAGCGCCTCGCGGGAATCCTGGCGCTGCGGCACCACGAGGCGGAAGCGTTCATCGGGGGCGGTGGGCAGGTCCTTAAACGAGTGCACGGCAATATCGCATTCGCCGGCATACAGCGCCTCGCGCAGCGCCTGGGTAAATACGCCGACGCCGATGCGCTCGACCGGCGCCATGTTGACGTCGCCGGCGGTGGTGACGATGTGAAGTTGGGAGTCAAAGCCGGCGTCGATAAGCCAATCGCGCACATGGCCCGCCTGGGTGGTGGCGAGCTTGGAGCCGCGGGTACCAATCTGAAACATTTAGGCCTCCTTTGCCATGGTGGGCAGTTCATTGACGGCCACGGACACACCGGAGCCTTCCAGCTGCAGGCCAAAGAGCTCCTGCAGGGCGTTTTCGCTGCTGACACTGCTTTCCGACGCCGCCAGCTTCTTCGCCCTAACCGTCGGTTCATGCAGCAGTTTATCGGCCACGCGCTTGAGCGCGCGCTGCACGTCCTCAAGCTGCTTGCCCGCGAGCTCGGGGTGCTTGTGTTGCAGGCGCGCGGCCTCGCACTCGACGAGATCGGCCGCGCGGCGGTGCAGGGCGCTTACGGCCGGAGCGACGTCGCGCACGCGCTGGGCCGAGGTATAGGCCGCCAGTTCCTCATCGACGATGTGGCGCGCCTGCACGTGCGGGCTGGTCCCGGCCGCGACATCGGTATCGGCGGCCGAAAGCGACTTGCTCAGGCGCTCGATATTGACCAAATCCACGCCCTCGGCCGCGGCGGCGGCATCTTCGATATCGCGCGGCAGGGAGAGATCGATGAGCATGAGATCGCGGCCGGCGGGGAGGTCGGCGGCTTCGATGGTGAAGTTATCGGCGCCGGTGGCGGAAATGGCAAGGTCGACGTCGGAAAGCGCGGCGGCGCGCTCGGAAAAGTCTACGACGCGGGTGGCAACGCCGGCTTCTTCGGCGTGGCTGGCCAGGCGCTCGGCGCGCTCGCGGGTGCGGTTGGCCAACACCAGCTCTTTGACACCCAGCCGGCCGGCGTGGGTGGCGGCGAGGGATGCCATGGCACCCGCGCCAAGGACCAGCGCGGTCTTGCCGGTCAGGTCTTCGGCGTCGAGGCGCTGCAGGGCCTGGTCGAAGGCGAAGGACACCATGGAGGCGCCGGCCTCGTCGATATCGGTCTCGGAGTGGACGCGCTTGCCGGCCCGCAGCGCGGCCTGCGCCAGCGCGTGGATGCGCGGGCCGACCGTGCCCTGCTCCGAGGCGGACTGGTAGGCGCTGCGCACCTGGCCGATGATCTGCTGCTCGCCCGCCACCATGGAATCCAGGCCGGAGGTCACGGACATCAGGTGCTCGGCCGCGGCGTCGGCATAGCGCACGTAGAGGTAGTTGCGCAGCTCCTGCTCACCCACGCCGGAAACCTGGGTGAGCACGCGCACGACTTCTTGCACGCCGGCGTGGAAGGAGTTGGTGACGGTGTAGACCTCCATGCGGTTGCAGGTGGAGATAATCATGGCCTCTGAAAGCGGCTCAGCCGCCACGAGTTGCCCGCAGGCGGAATCCTGGACCGCACTATCCATGCTCAGCTTCTCCAGCAGCGCCACCGGCGCCGACTGGTGGGACATGCCCACGACGAGCACGCTCATGCACAACACTCCTCAACCCTTTGATTGATTTTAATCCTCCAAAAGACTACCCGTCGGTGTCGCGGATCCCGAATCAACCGGCCAGCTCGGCCGCTAACTCCTCGTTGTCTACTTCCCAGCAGGCAAACTCTTCGCCGTCGATGACCACAACGGGCACGCGGTCACCGAACTCCATGGCCAGCTCCGCGTCCTCATCCACGTTACGCACAGCAAGCTCCGCGCCTGCCCGCTTGATGACGGGGGTGATTTGCTCCCTCACGCGCGCGCAAGAACCGCAGGTGGTGCGTACCATAAGCTCGACGAGATGCTGGGACATATTCTCCTCACAAGGACGGCGGCGGTCGAAACCATTACTATGGACACGTTAGTCCACCCCGCGTTTGCGAAAGCTGTTTGTCTCACTCGTGTCCGCTACCACTCCCCCAGGGTTCCCCGAATCCCCCCGCGACTTCTTGGCCAATTGGACCGCCTCGCGCGGTAACCTGCGTAATTTCTTGGAGACCCAAGCGCTCGCCCCGCTGGACGAGGAATCGCAGCGCACCGCCGGTGAAGCCGCGGCCGCCGCGGCGCTGGAGGAATTCGGGCTGGAGTTGGAGGATTTCGCCTCCGGCGTGGACTCGGTCACCGGCTCCTATGATGCGGCTGGCGCCCAGCGCATCACCGCCCAAGACCCAGACGTACCGGTGGATGTGGGCGCGGCAGCGTTTTTCGACGTCGACAACACCCTCATCCAAGGCTCTTCCCTCGTGGAATTCGCCTTTGGCTTGGCGCGCAGGCGCTACTTCCGGCTTTCTGAAATCCTGCCGATTGCGTGGAAGCAGCTCAAGTTCCGCGTCTCCGGCAGCGAAAATGCCAAGGACGTGGCCGTCGGCCGCGCGCAGGCGCTGGAGTTTGTCAAAGGCCGCAGCGTCGACGAGCTGGTGGAGCTATGCGAGGAGATTGTAGACGCCTCGCTGGCCCGCCGCGCCTACCCCGGCACCACACAGCTGGCGGAGATGCACCTAGCCGCCGGCCAGCAGGTGTGGCTGGTCACCGCCACACCGGTCCAGCTGGCGCAGGTGCTCGCCCGGCGCTTCGGGTTTACGGGCGCGCTCGGCACCGTCGCGGAGGTCAAGGACGGCAAGTTCACCGGCCGGCTAGTCGGCGATATCCTCCACGGGCCCGGCAAAAAGCACGCCGTGGCCGCGCTCGCGACCATCGAAGGCCTCGACCTCTCGCGCTGCACTGCGTATTCGGATTCCGCCAACGACGTGCCCATGTTGTCCATGGTCGGCACCGCCGTGGCCATTAACCCAGACCGCAAGCTGCGCGATATCGCTGGCGACCGCGGCTGGCTCGTGCGCGACTATCGCTCCGTGCGCCGCGCCATCCGCACCTATGGCCTCCCGGCGCTGGCCACCGCCGCCTTTTCCTATGGCGGCTGGCGCTACTACCGGCGGTAGCGAGGGCGGTAGGGGACGCTGGGGGACGTCGGCAAGCATGCAAAAACCCTCCGCACAATGGCGGAGGGCAAGAAGCGGGCTGGGGTTTACTTGCCCAGCTTACGGCGCTGCACGCGGGTGCGGCGCAGCATCTTGCGGTGCTTCTTCTTGGACATGCGCTTGCGGCGCTTCTTAATGACGGAACCCATGGAGTCCTCACTTTCGTGTAGTACGTACTGTCAAACTTGTCAGCGCTAAAACGGCGAAGGTGCACTCTTGCCGCCGTGGCCACACGGACCGCGGGCCACATCAGCGAGCCGACACGAATGCACACCATCTTACCCAGCACCCAGCCCGTGACCAAAAAGGGCCCGCGACAACAACAGTGAGAAACAACAGCGCCCACCACCGCTGGCCACGAGGGCCAACAGAGGTGGGCGCTGTCTGTGCGGCGCGAGCCTAGGCTCCGTAGACGGAAGCCTCCAGGTACTCGTTGACGGCAGACTCGTGAACGCGGAAGGAGCGTCCGACGCGAACAGCCGGCATTTCGCCTGCGTGAACCAAACGGTAGACGGTCATCTTGGAGACGCGCATAATCTCGGCGACCTCCGCGATCGTCAGAAAGGTTCCCTTTTCTTCATTTGCCATATATATCTAACCCTTCAGCTCGTTACGCGCTGTAGGCTTCCCCTCCCACAGGACTTCACGCACGTGCTTGCCCTAGCCTATCGTGAAACATGTGACTAATGCGACCCAAGTGCCAAATTTTTTCACAGCATTCATTAGGGTTTCCCCTAAAAGCGCTGCTTAACACCCGCCCCAACACTCCCGGGTGGGTACACCCCCACCACGGGGAGGTCGCACACGGCGGCGCTAGCCGAGCTCCTTGGCCTTATCGGAGCAGGCCTCTGCCGCGCGGTAGAACGCGCCGCGCAAGCCGGACTCCTCCAGCTCGCGGACGGCGGCGGCGGTGGTGCCGCCCGGCGAGGTTACGCCAGCGCGCAGCTGGGTGGCCGAGCGGCCGGAGCTAGCCAGCATCTCACCAGAGCCGGCTGCGGCCTGGGCGGCAAGCTTCTCGGCGACGTCGCGGGGAAGGCCGAGCTGTACGCCGGCGTCGACAAGCGCTTCTGCTACAAGGAAGAAGTAGGCCGGGGAGGAACCTGCCAGTGCGGTGGCGGCGTCGATATTCTTCTCCGGGATGACCGCTACCTCGCCGACGGCTTCCAGCAGCTCACGCACGCCATCCATCTGGGCCTCGCTCACGTGCTCACCGGCCGCGCAGGTGCACATGCCGCGGCGCACCAACATGGGGGTATTGGGCATAACGCGCACCACCGGCACGCCTTCGCCCGCCGCACCCTGCAGCTGCTCTAGCGTCAGGCCCGCGGCCATAGACACAACCACGGCATCCTTGGCCGGCTCAAGGCCTTCGAGCAGGTCCAGGATGGCGTAGGGCTTCACGCACGCGAAGATATAGTCCGCGCCGTCCACCGCCGCTGCATTATCGCTGGTGGTGGTGACGCCATAGGTATCCTGAAGTTCCTTGCTGCGGGATTCGGTGCGGTTGGTGACCGTGATATCAGAGCCTGCAAAGCCCGATGCTACGAGTCCCGAGGTCAAAGCCTCACCGATTTGTCCGCCGCCTAAAATTGCAATCTTTGTCATAGTCTCCACCATGCCAAAAATGCGGAACCCCGGCTACCACGTGGGGTAACCGGGGCGTCGACAAGCGGGGGCTTAGAGCATCACCAACAGCAGCGGGCCGAAGGTCAGGATAAGGCCGGTAAAGCCGGCCAGGAACATGGAGAATCCATCGCGCGCGGTGCGCAGGGCGTGCGTCACGCCCACCATAATTGCGGTGACGCACAACGCGAGGATGGCGACGACCAGGCGCGGGAAGCTATCCCACAGAATCTCAAAGCCCTTGAAGATGACAATCGCCAGCAGAATGCCCGCGACAATCATCAGCAGGATGGACACTGGGTTGAGCTTCTCGTGCTCTTCCTCGATCCACTCTTCGTCGTCCTCGACCTTGGGAAGGTTGCCGGTTTCCTCTGCACTCTTAGCGACGCCCGCCTTCTTCGACGCCGGCACCGCCGCCGCAGCGGCCGCTCCAGCGCCAGCTGCCGCAGCTCCCGCTCCGGCCGCCTTTGCACCCTTGTCGGCCTTCGGCTTTTCGGCAACGGGCTTCGCTGCGGTGGCCTTGTCCGCGCCGGACTTGTCTACGGTCGGCTTCTCTGCTGCGGCCTTCGCCGCGGCAGGCTTGGCGTCGTCCGCCTTCGCCTTATCCACGCGCTGGATTACCGCGGTGTCATCCGCAGAAGGCTGCTTCTTCTTCGCCGCCTCCTGTACCGCGCCGGCAGCGGCAGGCTTCTTTGCGGTGGACTGTGCAGCCGACGGGGCGGACGCAGCAGGCTTTGCGGCAGCCTTGGCTGCAGGCTTGTCGGTGGACTTCTTTGCGGAGTCGGCATCGGTCGCGTCGGCGGCCTTGGGGGCCCGGATGACGGGAGCGTCCTCGTCGATGGAGACGGAGGTGTGCTTGGCCTCGGCAGGCGAAGCCTCGACCTTCTTGAGGTTGCCGGTTAGCTCGGCAACGGAAATGCCGCCTTCATCGAGGCTGCGGCGGTGGCGGCGCGAACGCTTGTCGTCCTTGCCGCCCTTTTCGCCGCGGGCCTTTTTATCGCGAGCCAGCAGCTCTGCCACGGTCAACTTCTTCTTGTCAGCCATGATCTCTTCCTATTCCAATCCCTTGTCGGTCCGGCGCAAAATGACGCCCTCACGCAGCGCCCACGGGCAGATTTCCAGCTTCTCAATGTCCAAGGCTCGCATGGATGCCTCGGCCACTAGAGCGCCGGCAACGATTTGGTGCGATCGGTTAGAACTTACACCTTCTAGGTCCGCTCTGTCTGCCGCAGTCATGCGAGAGATGAAGGAAATCAACTGGCGCAGACCCGGTGCAGTCAACGTGCGCTTGACGTATGGGCCGGCAGACGACGGGGCGGACCCCGTCAGGCGCGCCAGCGTGCGGAAGGTTTTGGAGGTACCCACGGCGAGGCCAGCGGGGCCCATGGCCTTCATCTGCTGGGCAACGTCTTCGAGCTCCGCATCGATATAATCGCGCAGCGCACTTACCTTCTTTTTCTCCGGTGGGTCGGTGTCGAACCAGTTATGGGTCAAGCGGCCAGCGCCCAAGTCGAGGGAGAAGGCGAGGTCGGGGTGCTCGTCGGTACCGGTGGACAGCTCTAGCGAGCCGCCGCCGATGTCTAGGTTGGTGATACGCCCGGCGGACCAGCCGTACCAGCGGCGTGCGGAGAGGAAGGTCAGCTGGGCTTCTTCCACGCCAGAGAGAATCTGCAGGCGTACGCCGGTCTGCTTTTCCACCTCATCGAGCACGGCCTCCGAATTATGCGCGGAGCGCACCGCCGAGGTAGCAAAGGCGATAAATTCAGCGCAGCCCAACTTTTCGCCCAGCTCGCTCGCCTCTGCCACGGCGCTGACCAGCTTCTTTACACCCTTTTCATGGATGTTGCCCTTCTTGTCCAGCTGTTCTACCAGCCGGAGCGGGGTCTTCCAATCGCTCATCGGAGTGGGCCGCCCGCCCGTCGCGGCATCGACCGCAACGAGGTGGACGGTATTGCTTCCGACGTCTAATACACCTAATCGCACACTAATAGCGTAGTAGGTCTACCGTGGTTAGGTGTGAATCGCCCAAAATCTGACACGGTATACCTAGGTTTTCCCGCGAGCTCGCCCGCGGCGGCGTCGATAAGAGCGGGCCGCGAAGAGGCCCCCGATTTCCCGCGGGAGTGGTTTGAATTTACCAACCCGAACGACCCACACCACGTCTTTTCCATCGACCTGACATGGGTGGAATCGCACTACAGCTGCCAATTTGGAACGTCGGCATGCCGGGGCATCGATAAGAGCCAGCCCGAGGTGGGCTGCTGCGTGCATGGCGCCTATATGACCGATGAGGAAGACCGCGACCAGCTTTACGACGCCGTCTCGCGCATGCCCGCCAAGTATTGGCAGCTGCGCCCAGCGGGGGTAGATGAGTTCCTCGCGCAGGACGCTACGGACGAGTTGGAGCCATGGCTGGAATGGGACGAGCTCGACGGCGAGGACGGCGAACCGGAACCAGCGCTGAAGACCCCTATTGTGGATGGTGCGTGCATTTTTGCCAACCGCGCCGGCTGGACAACGGGTACGGGCTGCGCACTGCACCAGTGGGCTGTCGATGCCGGGGAGGAACTCACGGTGGTAAAACCCGAGGTGTGCTGGCAGTTGCCGCTGCGCCGATACGAGGATTATGAAGAGCGCCCAGATGGTCAGGAGATTTTGCGCACCCAGATCGGCGAGTATGACCGCCGCGGTTGGGGTAATGGCGGCGAAGACTTTGATTGGTATTGCTCGGCTGATGCGGCCTGCCACGCCAACCCGCTGCCGATGTGGCAATCGCACGAAGACGAGCTGGTAGCGCTCATGGGCCGAGAGTCCTATGAGATTCTGGCCGCGCACTGCAAGGCACGCGCCGCGGCGTCCGAGCACGGCGTCCAGCTCACACAGCATCCGGCCAGCGTGAAGGCCGGGAGCCTACAGGCAGAAAACCAGCGGGCGGAGAGCTAGAGCTCGAATTTATAGCCCAGACCGCGCACCGTAACCAGGTGCTTCGGACGGGAGGGCTGCTCCTCGATTTTGGAGCGCAGGCGCTTGACATGGACATCGAGCGTCTTGGTGTCGCCAACATAATCGGCGCCCCAGATGCGATCAATAAGCTGGCCGCGGGTTAGTACGCGGCCGGCGTTGCGCAGCAGGTACTCCAAGAGGTCGAATTCCTTGAGCGGCATGGATACCGGCTCGTCCGCAACGGTAACGGTGTGGCGTTCCACGTCCATCTTGACGCGGCCGCCCTCGAGGATCTGATCGGCTACTTCTTCCTCTGCCTCGGTATCGGCTCCGGCGCCGGAATCGTGGCCGCGGCGCAGCACCGCGCGGATACGCGCGATGAGCTCGCGGGAGGAATAAGGCTTGGTCACGTAGTCATCGGCACCGAGCTCGAGGCCGACGACCTTGTCGATCTCGGAATCGCGCGCGGTCACCATGATGACCGGCACGGAAGAGGTAGTGCGCAGCTGCTTGCATACCTCGGTGCCAGACATGCCGGGCAGCATGAGGTCTAGAAGGACGATATCGATGTCGTTAGCGGCAAACTTTTCCAGCGCGGTGGGGCCGTCGTGCGCGATGATCGGCTCGAAGCCCTCCTTGCGGAGGAGGAATGCCAGCGGATCTGCCAGCGACTCTTCATCTTCAACGATGAGGATGGTGGTCATTGTGCTTTATCCTTTCGACGTGCTGCAACGCGTGCTACTGCACGCGGGAGCCCAGGCGCCGCCGCAGTGACGGCATCCTGATTCTCATTATCCTTCATGCCAGCATCCTGCGCTGGCTTTTCTTCCCTGTAGATAGGCAACTCAATGGTGAATGTAGAACCCGTACCGGGCCGGGACCACAGTTTGATGTTGCCGCCATGGTTGGCCACCACGTGTTTAACAATTGCTAATCCTAGGCCAGTGCCTCCGGTCTGCCGCGACCGGGCTTGGTCTACGCGGAAGAAGCGCTCGAAGACGCGCTTTTGATCATCCGGTGCGATACCGATGCCGCGGTCCGTGACGCGGATGAGCACAACCCCGCCGTCCACCACTTTCTGGGAGACCGATACCGGCATCTTCTCCGGCGAATAGTTAATCGCGTTGGAGATGAGGTTAGATAGTGCGGTAACCAGCAGGGACCTATCTCCTTTAACCTGCACGCCGACGGAGGCGCCCCGGTTGAGCTCGATGGAACGGGCCTCCGCAGCCAGTTGGTTGCGCGAGAGCGCTTCCTCGATGAGGTCATCGACGGCCAACGGTTCCATCTCCGGCAGCGCCTCGGCGCCTTGCAGCTTGGACAAGGAAATAAGCTCGCTGACCATATCGGCCATGCGGTTGGCTTCCTTGTAGACCTTGTTGCCAAAGTACTCCACGGTTTCCTGGTCACCGGGATCTTGGAGCAGGGCCTCGGCCAGCAAGGCAATGCCGCCGACGGGGGTCTTGAGTTCGTGGGAGACGTTTGCCACGAAGTCGCGGCGGGCGGATTCCATGCGGACGTTTTCGCTCTCATCGGTGCCGTAGATGATGACAAAGCGGCCGTCATTAAGCGTGAGCGGCTTAATGACCGCCTTGAACTGGGTGACGCGGTGGCCCGTGCGGCGCTTGGGAATGGCCAAGTCGACGGTGCGGGTCTCCTTGTCCTCGAAGACCTCCTGCGCGGTCTGCCACACGTCCGGGTTCACGGCGCGATCATGCACCAGGGACATCTCGTGGGCTGCCGGATTGGACATGACGATTTCTTGACTGCGATCCAGCACCGCCAGGGCCGTCGGCGAGCCCTGCACGGCCAAGTGCAGCACCTGGCTGACCGTCGTGACCTGGTTGGCCTCGGCATCGGTGGCTTGGCGGTAGCGCGCAATGCGCCCGCGCAGCCAAGAAATCACCGGCAGCGCCAACCCGCAGGCCACCACGCCGGCGGCAAAGGAAAGAATCAATTCCACGTGTCTACCCTATCCACCACAAAGTCCCCAGGGAATACTCCCCGGGGACTGTGGCGCAGTTTCTTACTTACCGCCCTGCGCAGCAACGGCGGCGGCACCGGCAGCGGCGGCTTCCGGATCCAGGTAGGTGCCACCTGGGTTTACTACGGAGCCATCCTCGGTGATCTCATACACCAGCGGGATGCCGGTCGGAATATTCAGGCCGGCAATATCATCATCGGAGATATTGTCCAGGTGCTTGACCAATGCGCGCAGGGAGTTGCCGTGTGCGGCGATGAGCACGGTCTCGCCCTTCTTGGCGCGTGGGAGGATTTCCTCCTCGAAGTACGGAACGAAGCGGGCGACGACGTCCTTCAAGCACTCGGTCTGCGGGACCTTATCCAGGTCCGCGTAGCGCGGGTCATCGACCTGGGAGTACTCGGAGTCATCGGCCAGCTCCGGCGGGCGCGTGTCATAGGAGCGGCGCCATGCCATGAACTTTTCCTCACCGTATTCTTCCTTGGTCTCGGCCTTGTTCAGCCCTTGGAGGGCGCCGTAGTGGCGCTCGTTGAGGCGCCAGTCGCGCACCACTGGAATCCAGTGGCGGTCGGCGGCGTTGAGTGCGATGTTTGCGGTGCGGATAGCACGGCGTAGAAGAGAGGTATAGAGGACATCGGGCAGAACGCCTTCCTGCGCGAGCAGCTCACCGCCGCGCTTGGCTTCCGCCTCGCCCTTTTCGGTCAGATCTACATCGACCCAGCCAGTGAACTGGTTGGACTCGTTCCACTTGGATTGGCCATGGCGAAGAAGAATCAGCTTTCCGTTAGTCATGCCTCCAGCATGCCACGAAATTATTACCGGCGTCAGGGTTTAATCCCCAATCGCCCGCCGTTGATGGCAATCCGGGACCTCGATGCGGCTGGCCTCGTCATAAATTTCAGCGAGCGCGGCGGCGGAGCTGGCCCAGCTAAAACGCGCAGCGTGGGCGACGGCGGCTTCGCCCATGGCGATGCGCATGGGGTCGTCGTCAAGCAGGCGGGCTAGAGCATCGGCCCAGTCGGACGGGTCGTGCGAGTGCACCAGCAGGCCGGTCTCCCCTTCGGCCACGGCGATGGGCAGCCCGCCAACGGCCGCGGCTACCACCGGCGTGCCCGAGGCCTGGGCCTCCAGCGACACCAGGCCGAAGGACTCGTTATAGCTAGGCACCGCCACAATATCGGCCGCGCGGTAGACCCCCACCAGCTCCTCTGGCGGGCGGGCGCCCAAAAAACGCACGCGCTTATCGACGCCCAACTCACGAGCCAATTCCCTATAGGCCTCCGGCGCCGTATTAGCCCCCGATGGTCCGCCACAAATGACCACGCGCAGGTTGCGGGTCGGTTCGCGGCGGAAGAGCTCGGCCGTGGCACGAATGAGGACCTCTGGGCCCTTGAATTTTTGCAGGCGCCCCACAAAGGCCACCACCTTGGTGTGCAGTGGAATGCCCAGCTCGCGGCGGGAGCGCTCGGTATTGCGGTCCGTGCCTGGGGTAAATAGCTCGACGTCGGCGCCGGGCGAGACCACGCGAATGATGTCGCACTCGGCGTCGTAGTGCTCGGCTAAGTCGCGGGCTTCTTGCTCGGTATTGACCACGAGCAGGTCCGCATTATCTACCAGCTGCTGCTCGCAGATGCGGCGAGCCTCGGACTCCAAGGTGTCATCCGCGGTCCGGGAGGCGTTCTTCACCGCGGCAAGGGTATGGGCCGTGTGGATGAGCGGTATGCCCCAGAGATCCCGTAGCAGCCAGCCCACCTGTCCGGAGAGCCAGTAGTGCGAGTGAATAAGGTCATATTTTTTGCCCTGCCATTTGGCAAATTGCACCATGCCGCCCGCGAAAGCGGCCAACTGGGTCGGCAGATCCTCTTTATCTAGGCCCTCGTACGGCCCGGCGACGATATTAATGACGCGCAGGTGGGGTTCAACCTCAATGATTTCGCCCTGGCTAGGCCGGGTGGCGCGAGTGTAGACGTCCACCTCTATTCCCCGGCGAGCCAGTTGGCGCGCACTATTGAGGACGTAGACGTTCATGCCGCCGGCATCCCCCGAGCCGGGCTGTTCAATCGGCGAGGTATGCATAGAGATCATGGCGATGCGCATGGCGCTCAATTCTACCGGCGCTATACTGGCCCCTGCCAGAAACCTACGCCACCGAAAGGTAAAGTTTTGTCCGCATACGAATCACAGGCTTGGCTCCAGTACTACCCGGAATGGACACCGCACCACCTCGAGTATGGCGAGACCACGCTGCTGGACATTTACGACAATAATCTTGAGGTCAACGGCGATAAGCCGGCCACCTACTTCTTCGGGCGCACCCAAACGTATGCGGAGCTGGACCGGCAGGTTCGCGCTGCCGCCGCTGGCTTGAAGGCCTTCGGTGTGCGCCCCGGTGACCGCGTCGCCATCGTGGCACCAAACTCGCCGCAGTACATCGCGGCGTTCTACGCCATCTTGAAGCTGGGCGCCCAGGTGGTGCTGCACAACCCGCTCTACACCGCCCACGAGCTGGAGGGGCTCTTCCAGGACCACGGCGCGCGCATCGCCATTGCCTGGGATAAGGCAGCCCCGACCTTGGAGAAGCTGCGCGCGACCACCAATCTGGAAACGGTCGTGTCCATCAACATGATCAACGCCATGCCCACCCTGCAGCGCGCCGCCCTGCGCCTGCCCATCCCGCCGCTGAAGTCCAAGCGCGAGCAGCTCTCGTCCCCGGCGCCAAATACCGTGCCGTGGGAGACCTTGGTGGGCAACGCCATCGGCGGCGATGGTAGCGATATCACCACGCCGGAGGACGTGGATAAGGACACCATCGCGCTCATCATGTACACCTCCGGCACCACCGGAAACCCCAAGGGCGCCATGCTCTCACACGGCAACCTGTTTTCTAACCTGATGCAGGGCAAGGCGTGGGTTCCTGGCCTGGGCGATAAGCCGGAGCGCATGCTCGCCGCCCTCCCCTTCTTCCACGCTTATGGCCTGACCATGAACGTCACCTTGGCGCAGTTCATCGGCGGCGAGCTAGTCATCCTGCCCAAGCCAGATATGTCGCTCATCATGCAGTTGATGAAGAAGCACACCCCGACCTGGGTTCCGGGCGTGCCGACGCTCTATGAGCGCATCGTGAAGGCCGCCGAGGATCAGGAAATCCCCATCAAGGGTGTGCGCGCAGCATTCTCCGGCGCATCTACCCTGCCTTCGGACACGGTTAACAAGTGGGAGAACTACACCGGCGGCCTCTTGGTAGAGGGCTATGGCCTCACGGAGTGCTCGCCGATTATTGTGGGCAACCCCATGAGCACCGACCGCCGCCCAGGCTACGTGGGCATTCCGTTCCCGGATACCCAGGTGCGCATTGCCAACCCGGATAACCTGGACGAGACCCAGCCGGACGGCGTCGAAGGCGAGGTGCTGGCCCGCGGTCCGCAGATCTTCAAGGGCTACCTCAACAATGAAGAGGCCACCGAGGCCGCTTTCCACGGCGAGTGGTTCCGCACCGGCGATATGGGCGTCATGGAAGAAGACGGCTTCATCCGCCTGGTCAGCCGCATCAAGGAGATCATCATTACCGGCGGCTTCAACGTCTACCCCGGCGAGGTGGAAGAAATCCTGCGCGAGCACCCGAGCATTGATGACGTCGCCGTGGTCGGCCGCCCGCGCGAAGACGGCTCCGAGGACGTCGTGGCCTGCCTCGACCTCGCCGATGGCGCCGCCCTGGACCCGGAGGGACTCAAGGACTACTGCCGCGAGCGCCTGACCCGCTACAAGGTCCCGCGCACCTTCTACCACTTTGAGGAGCTGGCCAAGGACCAGATGGGCAAGATCCGCCGCCGCGAGGTCCAGGCAGACCTCATCCGCCGCCTCGAGGCCGAACAGAACTAACATGTTCCGCCTTATGGATAGCCCCCTCGGACCCCTGCGCTTGCAGGCGAGCCCGCGGGGGCTTTCCCGCGTCGAATTCTCCGGAACTAGCACCCCGCAGGAAGCGGTGAGTGGTACGGATGAAGGGGGCGTCGATAAGCGCAGCGCGGACGTGCTCGATGCCGCCCAGGTGCAGCTCGCGGAGTATTTCGCCGGCCGGCGCCGTGCCTTCGAGCTGCCCCTCGACCCGCCTGCGACGACCGACTTTCGCGCCGCGGTGCATGCGCAACTGGCCGAGATTGGCTATGGGGAGACGGTCACCTACCGCGACGTCGCCAAGCTGCTGGGCCGGCCCGGCGCGACGCGGGCCGTGGGCAGTGCGTGCGGCGCCAATCCCCTGCTCATCGTGCGGCCATGCCACCGTGTGCTGCGCAGCGATGGCGGGCTCGGCGGCTATGCGGGCGGTCTGGAAGCCAAACGTTTTTTGCTGACACTGGAAGAAAACTAGAGGGATTCCTCATGTTTGGGATATGCTATCCCCTCAGAAATAGTTTTTGTAGCCAAACGAAAGGTTTTCCGCGTGTCCGCTTCCACCTCCCGAGCCTGGCTCGAGCACTACAGCGATTGGACCCCACACACGCTGGACTACGGCGATAAAACCATCGTCGACTACTACCGCAATAACCTGCGGGTCAATGCCAATAAATCCGCCACCTACTTCTTCGGAAAGACACAGACCTACGCGGAACTCGATACCCAAGTGCGCGCCGCTGCGGCCGGACTCAAGGCTTTTGGCATTCGCCCCGGCGACAAGGTGGCCATCGTCCTGCCTAACTGCCCCCAGCACGTCGCGGCCTTCTACGCGGTGCAATTGCTTGGCGCCACCGTGGTCGAGCACAACCCGCTCTATACCGCCCCGGAGCTGGAAGGGCTGCTCAATGACCACGGCGCGCGCGTGGTCATCTCCTGGGATAAAACCGCCTCCACACTGGAAAAGCTACGCTCGACCACCCCGCTGGAGACCATCGTCTCCGTCAATATGGTCGATGCCATGCCACCACTCAAGCGCCTCGCACTGCGCCTGCCCATCCCGCCGTTGGCCGCCAAGCGCGAGCAGCTCACCAGCCCCGCACCCAATACCGTGGAATGGTCCACCCTCATCGGCGCGGCCATTGGCGGCGATGGCTCGGACCTCGATATCCCTGAGATCTCCCAGGACGATATCGCGCTCATCCTCTATACCTCCGGCACCACCGGAAAGCCCAAGGGCGCCCTGCTCTCACACGGCAACCTCATTGCCAATGCCATTCAGGGCAAGGCCTGGGTGCCACAGATGGGCAAGCAACAAGAGCGCTTCCTCGCAGCACTGCCCATCTTCCACGCCTATGGCATGACCACGCTGTGCATCTTCAGCATCTACCTTGGCGCCGAGCTCATCCTGGTCCCCTCCCCGCAGATGCCGTTGATTATGGACATCGTAAAGAAGCGCACGCCTACTTGGCTGCCGGGCGTGCCGACGCTGTATCAGAAGATCATGGACGCGGCGGAAGAAAAGGACGTCGACTTAAGCGGCATCCGCAATGCTTTCTCCGGCGCCGCCACGCTGCCCGTAGAAATTGTGGAGCGCTGGGAGACCATGACCGGCGGCCGGCTGGTGGAGGGCTTCGGCATGACGGAGACCTCCCCAGTGCTTACGGCCAATCCCATGAACGGCAAGCACCGCCCCGGCTATGTGGGCGTGCCCTTCCCGGATACGGAGGTGCGCATCGCCAACCCTGAGAACCTGGATGAGACCCAGCCCGATGGCCAACCGGGCGAGATGCTCGCGCGCGGCCCGCAGATTTTCCAGGGTTACTCTGGCAATGCCGCCGCTACCGAAAAGACCTTCCACAATGGCTGGTTCCGCACCGGTGATATGGCACTCATGGAACCGGATGGCTATATCAAGCTGGTCAGCCGCATCAAGGAAATCATCATCACCGGCGGCTTCAACGTCTACCCCGCCGAGGTGGAAGAGGCGATTGCCCAGCATCCCGACGTCGTGGATGTCGCCGCCGTGGGCCGCCCGCGCCAGGATGGCTCCGAGGATGTCGTCGGCTGCGTTACCCTGCGCGATGGCGCCGTGCTCGATCCAGAAGGCTTGAAGGAATTCTGCCGCGAGCGCCTGACCCGCTATAAGGTGCCGCGCACCTTCTACCACTTCGAAGATCTGGCGCGCGACCACCTGGGCAAAATCCGCCGCCACCAGGTGCGCAAGGACCTACTCGAGCTGCTGGAGGCAAAGGCCTAAACTTAGCGGCTATGGCAGATATTCATTATGGCGCTACCTTGACGGATTTCCTCGCGGCCGCCGTCGCGAGGTTTCCCCAGCGCCCCGCCACCTACTTCGCTGGCCACACGCTCACCTATAGCGAGCTCAACGCCCAGGTGGCGGCCGCGGCCGGTGCCCTACGCGAGATGGGCGTGCGCCCCGGCGACCGCGTGGCGCTCCTGCTGCCCAATTGCCCGCAACACGTGGTGGCATTCTTCGCCATCCTGCGCCTGGGCGCAGTGGTGGTGGAGCACAATCCGCGCTATACCGCGCACGAGCTCACCCCGCTGCTCGCCCACCATGGCGCCCGCGTGGCGATTGCCTGGGAGGACATCGCCCCCACCGTGTCCGCGCAGGTAGAGACCACCATTACCGTTTCCCTCACCAAGCCGCTTCCCCTCACCGGCGCCCCGGTGGAACCGCACCCTGCCGCGCTTACCGACGCCGCCCTTATCCTCTACACCTCCGGCACCACCGCCCGCCCCAAGGGCGTGGTCTTAACCCACGGCAACCTCGCGGCCAACTGCCTGCAGCTGGAAACCCAGGCCCCGCTGCGCGCTGGCCACGAGCGCTTTCTGGCCGCGCTGCCCATGTTCCATTCCTATGGCCTGACGATGAGCGTGCTCCTCGCGGTGCGCTGCGCGGCCGAGATCATCCTGCTGCCTGCCCCACACACCGACGCGGTGACCAAGGCGCTTGCCGCCCGCCGCCCCACCTGGATGCCGGGCGTGCCCACCATCTACGAGCGCGCCATGGCGGCCGCTCCCTTGGCCGCAGGCACCGCCGCCTCTGACGCGCCCACGGATCTCGGCGGGGTACGCTACTCCATCTCGGGCGCAGCTTCCCTCCCCTCGCGCATCATCGAGCCATGGGAGGCGCGCACCGGCGGCATACTGGTGGAAGGCTATGGGCTTACGGAGACCTCTCCCGTGCTGACCATCAATCCCCTCGATGGCACCCGGCGCGCCGGCACCATCGGCCTGCCGCTGCCGGATACGCAGCTGCGCATCGGCTATCCTCACGACCTCAGCCGCACCCAGCCGGATGGCGAGGCCGGCGAGATCCTCGCCCGCGGCCCGCAAGTCTTTAGCGGCTACCTTGCCGACGCCCCCGCCACCGCCGCTGCCTTCCATGACGGCTGGTTCCGCACCGGGGACATGGGCGTGCGCGAGCCCGACGGCCATATCCGGTTGGTGGGCCGCATCAAGGAAATCATCATCACCGGTGGCTTCAATGTCTACCCCGGCGAGGTCGAGGAGGCTTTAACCTCCCATCCTGATATTGCCCAAGCCGCGGTCGTGGGCCTTCCTCGCTCTGATGGTTCGGAGCACGTCGCCGCCTGCGTGGTGCTTGCCCCCGGCGCGCAGCTCGACGAATCCGCCTTGCGCGACCATTGCCGCGGGTTGGTGGCGCGCTATAAAGTCCCGCAGCGCTTCTTTGCCATGGAGACGCTCGCCGCCGACCAGCTGGGCAAGCTGCGCCGCCGCGATGTCCAGCGCGATCTCCTCGCCCTGCTCAACCAGGGCTAGCCTTGTTCACGCGCTTCCCGGCGCACCGCCTGTTCGTAGATGCGCTCGGATCGTTCCTCAAGGTCGTGCTGGGCGCGGGCTTGGGCTTTAGCGGCGGCGTCGGAACGCGGCGGAGCCTGAATATGCCGCGCGGCGTGCAGGCCCAATTGCAGTTCCTTGGCGCGCAGGATCTCCGCATCGAGCTTGATGCCCAGAATGAGCATCGTATTAGATAGCCACACGGCCATGAATACGGCCATGATGAGGCTGAAGGCGCCATAGACGCTGGCTCCGGCAAAGCGCTGGGTATACAGCGCAAATGCTCCCCACACCGCAACATTGGTGCTCAGCGCTACGACGGAGCCTAGGGTTATCCACCGAAAGCGCGCCGGCCGCACGTTCGGGGAAAAGTGATACAAGATAGCGATCAAGCTCAGCACGATCACCACGGTGAGCGGGAAGCGCAGCCAATTCCACACTGGCATGAAGATCCCACCCAAAAAGTCCGCGGTGCCCTGCATCTCCAGCTTGCCCGCCAGCGGATTGATAACGCCGCTCACGATGGTATCGCGCAGCAGGTTAGCAAAGAGCACGATGACCGCACCGATGACGAGGACGATGGTAAGCCCCCACATCAATGCCCAGGTGCGGATGATTCCGCGGCCTTCCACTCGCCCATAGACGGTATTGGCCGTGCGCGAGAAGGCGCGCACATAGGCCGAGGCGGCAAAGAGCGAAATCAGCACGGATACCACCAGCGCGAAGGTGCCTTGTGCCGTGGAACCGATAATGGAGCCAACCAGTTTTTCGGCCTGCTCCGTCATGGAGCCTGGCACATAATCTGCAATAAACTGCGAGGTTAATTCGTGCACCTCAGCACGCCGCGAGGAGAAAATGAGCGTGGCTATCGAATAGGCCGCGAGCACCGTAGGGGCAAAGGCCATAAGCGTGAAGTACGTCATCGTGGCGGCGCGATCCATCAAGGCATCGTGGAAGAAGTCCGCCCACACGCGGCGGAGCACCAGCCCCCAGCTTTCCTTGCGCAGGCGGTTGCCGCGGGCCAACGGATCTACATTTTCGGTGTGGCCTTCAATCTTGACCACGGTGGGCGCAGTGCTCGGCACGATTTTATCCGCGCCCTCATAGACGGATTTGCCCACCGGAGTAGCCGCAGCGCTCGGCGGTTCGCCGGAAGACGAATTGCCAGGGGTGCGTGCGGCGCCAGGAACCTCGGCGGAATCGTCCAGTGTGCTCATATTATCCCAGCGTATGCGGTAAAGAATCTTTTTCAGGAAGTGACACTCAGCTGTGATTACACTGGAGAGACATGACTGAACAGAATGATAAAAAGCTCAACGTGAAGTCCTTCGAACTCGACCACCGCCTAGTCAGCGCGCCATATATCCGCGTGGCCGACCGCACGGATTTGGGCGGCGGCGTCGAAATCATCAAGTATGACCTGCGTTTCTGCCAGCCTAACCAGGACCACCTGGATACCAAGGCGCTGCACTCGGTGGAGCACATGATGGCAAACTTCATGCGCAACTACACCGATAAGCTCATCGGCTTCGCCCCGATGGGCTGCCGCACCGGCTTCTACGCCATCACCAACGGCATGGAGCAGGACGAGCTGCTGCGCGCGGTGGAAGGCGCGCTCAACGATATTCTTAACGCTACCGAGGTACCGGCCGCCAATGAAGAGCAGTGCGGTTGGGGTGCGCACCACAGTTTGGAGGGCGCGCAGGAGGCAGCCCGCGCATTCTTGGGCGCTAAGGATGAGTGGCTCCAGGTCATGGCCGCCTAAGCCAGTCGCCGGCACGGTAGGTGCCGAACTGAAAAGCAGCCACGATAGACCCGAAAACCGTGTGGTTAAGGGCGCTATCGTGGCTGCTTTGTAGGTTTTATGCCCTAGAGCCCGGAGTGAAAGCGCAGTCGCGCGCTACTCGTCGAGGGCGAGGCCGATCCACACGGGTTCGGGCACGAGCTCTACGCCGAAGGTCTCATGGACGCCGTCACGGATGGTGCGGGCAAGGTCCACGATATCGGCGGCTGTGGCCTCGCCGCGGTTGGTCAGCGCCAGCGTGTGCTTCGTCGAGAGCGTGGCCCGGCCGGAGCCCGGGTAGCCCTTGGCAAAGCCGGCGCGGTCAATGAGCCAGGCGGCGGAAAGCTTTTCCCGGCCTGTCTCGGCAGAGGGGTGGCGGGGCATGGAGTCTGCGGTGGCGTCGCCAAGCGAGGCACGGACCTTGGCCTGGACGGCGTCGGCAAGAGCGGAGTCCACCACCGGGTTGGTAAAGAAAGAGCCGGCGGACCAGGTGTCATGGTCGGTGGGGTCGAGCACCATACCCTTGCCACGGCGCAGCTTGAGGACCTGCTCGCGGACCTCGGCCACGGGGCGGCGCTCGCCCGGATTCTGGGTGAGCTGGCCAAAGCGCAGCGGGCGGGAAAGGCCCTCGGTATCGAGCTGGAGCTCCACCTCCAACACCACGGCGCGGCCGGTGAATTTCAGGTTGGAATAGCGATACGCCAGCTCCAGGTCGGAGGCGGGAACCCATTCATCGGTATCGGTGCGGCGGTTATAGAGGCGCACGCGGGTAAGGACCTCAGAAATTTCCGCGCCATAGGCACCCACATTCTGCACGGGGACCGCGCCCACGGTGCCGGGAATGCCGGAGAGGCACTCTATGCCGCCCAGGCCGAGCTGCACGGAGCGGGCTACCACGTCATCCCAGACGGCACCCGCCTGTGCGCGCACCACGCCGGTTTCGGTGTCCATGGAGACCTCATCAAAGTCAAGGATGACCGCGACGAGATCCACTGCGCCATCGGCCACCAAGAGGTTGGAGCCGCCGCCAACGACGATGAATTTCACTTCGGCGTGATCAAGGGCACGCACCACGGCGACGGCAGCCTCTGGCTGCGAGCAGCGCAGTGCGGCCTGCGGTTTTCCGCCTACACGCAGCGTAGTCAGGTCCGCAAAGGTGGCGGCGGGGTCCAGTTCTACGCCGTCGATCGCTGTGAGCTTTTGCGTCAAAGATTTATCAAGCACGCCTACCAAGGTAGTCTGTTAGGCATGTCAACCCGTAGTGAAAACACCGTAACCATCAATCAGCCCATCGAAAAGGTCCACAAGGCGCTGCTCACCAAGGAATACTGGGAGTACATCGTGGCCAACCTCTCCCCTGAGGCGGGCCAGGTGCACGACTTCAGCGATAACGTAGCCACCCTCTTCGAGGTTCTGCCGACCACCCTGCTGCCAGAGGCAGTGCGCGCCATGGTCTCCCAGGACCTGAAGGTCAAGCGCGTGGTTACCGTGGGCGAGCTCAACGGTGAGGCTGCTGACGTTAACTACACCGCGGATGTCAAGGGCACCCCGGTTGATTTCAAGGGCGATATCTCCCTGGCCGGCGAGGGCGAAATGACCAAGCTGTCCTACGTCAACGAGATCTCCGTCAATATCCCGATGATGGGCGCCGCCATCGAGCCGAAGGTGGGCGAGTCCCTGGCCGAGCTCTTCGATAACGAGGGCAAGCTGACCGAGCAGTGGATCTCTGAGAACGCCTAAGTTCTACAGAACCGAAATTTATGGCCGACCACGCACATAATCTGCGCGCTAGCGCAGCTGCGGGTCGGCCTTTTGGCGTTATCACCCGCGGCACCACCAACCACAACCGGCTGCGGCGCTGCGATAGGTGGATGCTCGCGCACCCGGAGATTTCCGCGCTGCTGCGGCATGTAGATACCCCGCTGGCGCTCGACGTGGGCTACGGGGCCTCGCATGCGACCACCGTGGAGTGGGCGGGGTGGCTGCGCCGGGCGAATCCGCAGGTAGACGTGCGCGGGCTGGAAATCCACCCGGACCGGGTGCTGCCGCCGCGCGATGGCGTGCGCTTCGAGCTGGGCGGTTTTGAGCTGGCCGGGTACCGGCCTCAGCTAGTGCGCGCGTTTAATGTGCTGCGCCAGTATGACGTGGACCAGGTGGAAGAGGCCTGGCAGACGGTATGTTCCCGCCTCGCCCCAGGCGGTTTCTTTGTGGAGGGCACCTGCGATGAGCTCGGCCGGCGCGCGGCCTGGTTGCTGCTCGATGCCCATGGTCCGCGGACGCTCACCCTGGCGTGGGACCCGTTTGACGTGGCGCGTCCTTCCGATATTGCCGAGCGCCTGCCCAAAATCCTCATCCACCGCAATGTGCCCGGCGAGCCCATCCACGAACTCCTCAAGGCCGCCGACGAGGCCTGGGACCACGCAGCGGGGTGGGCGCCCTACGGTCCGCGCGTGCGCTGGCGCATGGCAAGGGCCTTGCTTGCCGACGCCCCCTTTGACATCCACCCCGTCCGCCGGCGCCTGCGCGATAATGTGCTCACCGTGGACTGGGAATCGGTGGCGCCGCAAGGTTAAAAATGTCCTGCTAACTTCACCGCAGACTTTGCCCCGCGCCGTCTCATGCGCCACACTGGTACGCATGGCTTCGAAGAAATCGGCGGGTTCACTCGCCTGGAAAATCATCATTGGCATCCTCGTAGCACTCCTCGTGCTCATCCTCTTGGCCGAGTTCGGCCTGCGCTGGTTCATCGGTCACCAGATGACCTCGCAATTCAACGAGGCCGCGGAGCAAGAGGGAATCCAGGTCAAAGAAGATCCCTCCGTCAGCTTTGGCGGCAGCCCACTGCTCGTAGGGCTGTTCAAGGGTTCCATTTCCCAAATGGATATGACCACGCCGTCCACCCTGCAAATCGACGGCACCGAGATCAAGGGCCAGCCTGCCTCCGAGATCCACGTGGAAGATATGAGCACCGACCAGGAGAATCCGGTGGCCGGCAAGCTACGCGCTTCTACCACCGTGCCGGATGACTACCTGCTGGCATCCTTCCAGAAGGGCATTTCCGAGCAGGCAGGCAGCGAGAAAATAGGCAATATGGTGGTTACGGAGATCACCGCCAATGAGCAAGACCACGTACTGGACGTGAAGTTCGCCGGCGGCCTGGCCAACCTCTCGCTAGAGCCTACCGCCCACGACGGAAAGCTCGATATTCGCGCCACCGAAGCCTCCATCTTCGGACTTGAGCTGCCGGATCAGGCCACCGAAGCCATCTCCTCCGCGCTGCAAAACGGCATGTCGGATCAGTTCGTGGGCTCGGACATGAACGTCGATTCCGTGGAGGTGCTCGATGGCGAACTCAAGCTCACCATCACCGGCACTGATGTTCCGATGAACGACATGGATAAGCTGGCCGGCGGCGAGGGCACCACCGGCAATGGTGGGGCCAACAATGGCGCGCCGCAGCAGGACGCGCAGAAGGAAGCCGCCTAAACCAAAGCTGCGGGAAATTCGAGGACCGGAAGAGTGGCAGCGGCCAACGCCGGTCCTTTTTTCATGCCTTCTTCACCGACACCGGATTCCGCGCGGTCCGCGGCTGCGGCCGCGGAGCTGCGCACAATGAGGCGCTGGTAGCCGGCTTGGTGGGCGGCGTTGAGGGTGGCGTCGGCAAGCGGGGCGTCTGGGACGATGAGGCCCAAGCGGGCCGGATCCGGGCAGGCCTCGCGGATGGCGATGAGCTCGGAGAGCACGGCATTGGCATCCGTCACGGTCTCATCGAGGCTGACCCACACCTCACTGGCGCCGGATTGGATGGCCAAGCGCGCCTCAGAGGCCTTGATAAGCGTGTGGTGGCGGCCGGTGGGATAGCCGGCGACGGAGATGATATCGGCCGCGCCGGCCCCCGCGGCGAGGGAAACATGGTGCGGAGAGACCACGACGGTGTTATCGGCGGCGCGGTCCTTGACCGTCGCGGCCGAGGCAGCAAGCAGGTTAAGCATTAGTAGCTGTAATCGCCGTTGATGATGGCCTTGAGCTGCGGGCGCACATCAAACCAGTACACGCCGGTAATGACCGTGCCGATCCACGACAAGAAAAGCATGCCAGTGGCCATCGCTACCGCCGAGCCCGCCAGCAGGCCAACCCACACCCACTTGCCCTGACGGTCGCCGGCGCGGAAGGCGTCCTCGCGCGTGATAGCGGCGAGCACCGCACCGACGATGGCGGTCAGGGTGAGGATTTGGAAGATGATGGCATCAAAGCGGAGTGCGAGATTTAGAAGGATATCCATGCAGATTAATTCTTCGGGTCGTCGGTATCGATTACTTCACCATCGATAATATTATCGCCCTGCGAAGGAGCCGAATTCTGGCCGGGGCGCGGCGCATTCTTCTTCTCCGCGCGGCGGGCCTGGGCGGAATTATAGGCGTCCATGACGCCCTCGCGGGTCTCGTTATAGGCGGTGGAGAACTTTCCCTTGGCGTCAGCGAAAGACGCGGACTCGCGGGTGCCGTCCGCGGCCTTCTTCAAGGAAGCACCAAATTCCTTCGCGGTGGCGGTGGCCTTGTCCACCAGGCCGTCCTTGCCGGTGGCGCCGTAGGGGCTGTGTGCCTGCGCGCCTTGAGCGTGCTGGGCACGCTCTTCTTGCAGGCGGCCGCCGAAGTCCTTGGCTACCTCAAAAGCAGCGCTGCCGGCATCTTTCAGGGAATCGAAAATCTTCTTATTATCGCTCATTGCTCATCACTCCTTTTGTTTAAGCACCAAAGATCAGGTGGTTGATCGCGAATATCACCAATCCTGCCAGGGAACCGACGATAGTGCCGTTCAAACGAATAAATTGCAGGTCTTTGCCCACCATGAGCTCGATATTGTGGGAGGCTTCCTCCGCATCCCAGCGCTTGATGGTCTCCGGGATAATCGCGATAATTTCCGGCGCGAATTTCTCCACCGCGTAGCGCGCGGCCTTATCCACGAGGGCATTGGCTTGGGCCAGGAATTCGGAGTCCTCGAGCAGACGGTGCGCCAGCTCCTTCACCTTCGCCGTAATCTTCTGGCGCAGGAAAGACTCTGGGTCATTGAGCTGGTCAATGAGCGTGGTGGACACCGTGCGCCACATGGCCGCCGGTGCCTGCTGGGCTTGATCGGAGGCGAGCATCTCTTGCTTGATGCCCTCGATGCGCCCGCGCATGTCCTCGTCCCACTGCAGATCCGAGGCCAGCTTGGACAGGTTGCGGCGAATGGCCAGACGGGCCTCGTGGTTGCCATTGCGGCGCACCTCATCGGCGAATTCCACGAGCTCGGTATAGACCTTCTCCCCCACCATCTCGCGGGCAAAGCGCGGCGCCCATCCTGGCATGCGTTCGTCGATGGCGGTGACCACGGTGGGCTCCATGCTCAGAATCTTGCCGTGCGCCCACTCAATGAGGTCGTCTTCCAGCGGACGAGCCTTGCCGTCAGCAATATAGCCCTCCAGCAACCTACCCAGCGGCGGGCCCCACTCGGGCTCGGCCAGGCGGTCCATGACTTGGGTGCGGATGAATTGCTCTGCCTCAGCTGGGTCGAGATCCTCCACCACGCTGGCGGCACGCTCGCCAATCCACGCGGAGACCTCCTCCGCCTTGCCGGGCTCCACACCCTGGCGCGCCAGCCATAGCGGCAGCTCCGCCTCCCGGACCTTGGCGCTAAGCGCATCCGCGGTCAGGAAGTTCTCCTCCACGAAGTCCTTCAAGGCATCGCCCACGCGGTCCTTATTATTCGGAATCAACGCCGTGTGCGGGATGGGCAGCCCCAACGGCCGGCGAAATAGCGCGGTCACCGCAAACCAGTCCGCCAGGCCACCCACCATGCCGGCCTCCGCCGCGGCACGCACGTAGCCCACCCATACCGGAGCCCCGCTTTCCGACGCCTGCCACCACGAACACCCCAAAAAGATCACCGCCGCACCAATCAGGAATGACAGCGCAATCGCCTTCCACCGGCGCAGGTCCGCACGACGTGCCTCCTGATTTCCTGCCTGCGGCACGGGAGCAGCACCCGACGATGCCGATGCCGTAGCCATCTCGAGGCCTTCCTCCGCGCGGTGCGTCATGAGTTCTCCTTGAGGTTGTGAAGGTGTATTCGGGCTTCGACCATTAAGACTAGTGCGTACTTAAAAGCACTCGACCTCTGCCTTCAGCAATTAAGCTTATGAACGCCAAAGAATCTGAACTGAAGGGCACCAGATTTTGTTCTGTTAGAGAAGATAAATACCCACTAGCACAAACACTAACTTCGTTAATCTAAGCAGGCGGTCTTAATGGGGTTGACCAGGTCGCTTCCGAGGCTAAGGATAAGCTCTTCGATGCTGCCGAGGGTATGAAGGATAAGGCCAACAAGGTTATCGGCGGCCTGAAGGACGACTAATCCTCGGCCCCCTCATCTCTGTCTCTGCACATCGCTGCGCTGACACTCTGCTGGCGCAGCGAATTTATTGATCAAGAGTACGTGCGCATCACGAAACGCAGTGACGTGTCCGAGCAGCAGAAGGCTATCCCTTCGAAAGCGATTGTTGGATAGAGCCCAACCGTAGTGTCATAACCACATCCCCAATTCCAACTTTCCCGGAAGCAGCGTCAGAGGCTTTTAATGCCCAGAAGTACGCAAAGTAAAAATCCGCCCAGGTTCACCCAGAGACACGCATTATCATGTCGATTTGCCCCTTGCTTTCATCTTCTCTAGGGAAACCAGCAGCTAAAACCATAAATCAGAACATATGCTTTAGCATATGTTCTGATTTATGGCGGGCTCGGCGAGTGCGCTGATTTACCCTCACATTGCGTTGTTTACACGTTTTCAATGCTCATTATAAAAAAGGGTTCAAACGGAATTCGTGTAGGCGCAATCAAGGGCTATAAAATATCGCATTCCTTGCATCGAAACCTGTACATCCAGAGAATTGCCTTGGATTGGCGGTAACAGGTACTAGATATGCGTTAGTAAGATTAGCGCGCGTTAACGTCGCTCCACGAAGGTCTGAGAGAGTGTCCGATTCTTTGTGTGCGGAGGCTTGGTTTACAAGTAATCTGCGAATCGGTTGGGGTAAGCCACGGCTAGTTGGTTGATGGCTTGTTTCCATCCGGTGGCTTTCGCTCCTTCAATATAGCCGTTGCACTCAATGTTGCGCTTTGCTTTCTTCGCTCGCTGGGCAGCGCGCTTGTCTTCGATGTTGCAGATCATCAGCCACAGCGTCTTTAGTGCGGCTGTATCGTTCGGGAATTGGCCCCGGTTACGGGTAGCTTTACGCAGTTCGGCGTTGAGCGATTCGATCGAGTTGGTGGTGTAGAGTACCCGGCGTGCCGCCGGTGGGAACTGCAGAAACGGTACGAACCGCTCCCAGGCGTCGCGCCAGACTTTGACCGACTG
>NZ_JASOKQ010000138.1:0-240 GCF_030216265.1 Corynebacterium sp. UMB0012 | reverse complement strand
GCGACCTCGCCGAGCTGCTCGCGCGCATCTCCGACGCGCACGTCGCCCACGTGCCCAACCCGCGCAACGAGTCCGCCGAGAACGAGCTGCACGTGGTCAACGACGCCTTCCTCAAGCTGGGGCTCAAGCCCACGACGCTGTCCGACGGCCTGCTCCACGAGGTCGAGGAGACCGCCCGCCGCTACGCCGACCGCGTGGACCTGGACAAGATCCCGGCGCGCTCGCTGTGGACGCGCGGCA
>NZ_JASOKQ010000137.1:0-240 GCF_030216265.1 Corynebacterium sp. UMB0012 | reverse complement strand
CGGATAACGGAAGTCGATATCCAGCACATTCGCCAGTTCATCGAAGTATTGTTTATCGATCCCTTTTTCACGTAACAGATTGAGATAGCTAAAAATGGCCGCCACAACCTGATCGCGATTCGCCAGACCTTTATCGGTTAAAGACGCAAAGATCGCTAATACGCCGCTGTTGCCGTTGACGATAGGATCGGAATTGGCGCTAATACCCTCAACTAATCCCTGCTTTTGCAGCCAGTCAGA
>NZ_JASOKQ010000136.1:0-240 GCF_030216265.1 Corynebacterium sp. UMB0012 | reverse complement strand
CGCCGGTCGCCACAAAGCGGCGCTTGTGCGTCTGGCGGGTCAGTTCGAGGAACCATTCAGGATCGGCCACCATGTCAGCCGGCTTCGTGGAATATTTCAGGGTTTCGGCCACCGCACCGCGCACCAGTTCGGCAGTGGCACCGGCCAGCGATTCGCCATCCTTTGGCTTACGGGGTTTTACTGCCCGGACATCAACATTCGGGTCGTAACTGACCCGCAGGCACTCCCGCCAGAGTTCAA
>NZ_JASOKQ010000135.1:0-241 GCF_030216265.1 Corynebacterium sp. UMB0012 | reverse complement strand
AACACGGCTGGAAACACACCGATATCGACGAAATTCGTGATGAAAACACCGAAGACGAGTTCCTCAATCTCTATATGTGTGAGTTTGTCCGCGAAGGGGAATCGGCATTTAACCTGAATATCCTGATTGGCTGCGGTGTTGACGGATACGACGACTGGAAAGACTGGAAACCTTTTGCTCCCCGCCCGATGGGGAATCGTCCGGTATGGATTGGGTATGACGCAAACGGCAGTAGTGGCAA
>NZ_JASOKQ010000134.1:0-244 GCF_030216265.1 Corynebacterium sp. UMB0012 | reverse complement strand
GTTCAAGCGCACAGAATAATCAGCATGAGGATGACGACAACGCGCGTTCTTCTCGCCGTCGTAACCGCAAAGATAAAAACGAACGTAACGAGCGCAACGAGCGTAACGAAGAAAACGGTTCTGCGGAATATGTTGACGAATTCGACACAGATTCGCGCTCTCGTCGCAATCGCCGTCTGAATGCTCAAGAGCGTCGAGCAGCAGCAGAAGTCGAGCTGATTGAAAGCGATTTGGAACTCGATGA
>NZ_JASOKQ010000133.1:0-245 GCF_030216265.1 Corynebacterium sp. UMB0012 | reverse complement strand
GGGCTGAACGACGAGCTGGCACATAGCTCTATCCGTTTCTCTTTAGGTCGTTTTACTACTGAAGAAGAGATCGACTACACCATCGAGTTAGTTCGTAAATCCATCGGTCGTCTGCGTGACCTTTCTCCGCTGTGGGAAATGTTCAAACAGGGCGTGGATCTGAACAGCATCGAATGGGCTCATCATTAATCGGTATCGGAATCAGGAGAATTTATAATGGCTTACAGCGAAAAAGTTATCGACCA
>NZ_JASOKQ010000132.1:0-246 GCF_030216265.1 Corynebacterium sp. UMB0012 | reverse complement strand
TGACGCGCTGCCCCTTGGGCCCAATGCAAGCGCCCTTGGCGTTGACGCCCTTGGTGCGGGCCGCCACGGCGATCTTCGAACGGTGGCCTGCCTCGCGGGCGATCCCGACGATCTCCACGTCACCGGATTCCACCTCAGGAACCTCAAGTTCGAATAGCCGGCGACCGAGCTCCGGGTGTGTGCGGGAGAGGTTGATCTGTAGGGAGCCACGGCCCTTGCCCACGCCGACGATGTAGCACTTCACGC
>NZ_JASOKQ010000131.1:0-246 GCF_030216265.1 Corynebacterium sp. UMB0012 | reverse complement strand
CATCGCGCCTGCACCGGCCGCGGTGGCCTTAGCCAGACGCTCCGCAAGGTCGCGCGGCAGGCCGAGGGACACGCCCGCGTCCACCATCGCTTCGGTGACAAGGAAGAAGTACGCAGGGCCGGAGCCGGACACTGCGGTCACTGCGTCGATCTGCGGTTCGGTGACGGTGACAACCTCGCCGGCGGCGGCGAGCAGTTCATCGACGGTCTGCCGCTGCTCGTCGTCAACGAAACGCCCGTAGGTCAC
>NZ_JASOKQ010000130.1:0-248 GCF_030216265.1 Corynebacterium sp. UMB0012 | reverse complement strand
CGGGGAAACCTGCGGGTCGGCCAGGCGCTGGAGAAAGTGGCCGCCACGGGTGACTGCCGGCAGGTGGCTCATGATTTACTGGCAGGGAAAGGAGATTCCGGGAAATGAAACGTATTTTACCTCTGATACTGGCTCTGGTTGCCGGCATGGCACAGGCTGACAGCAACAGTGATTACCGGGCCGGTTCTGATTTTGCCCGTCAGATTCAGGGGCAGGGTACAGGCAGTATTCAGGGCTTTAAGCCACAG
>NZ_JASOKQ010000129.1:0-249 GCF_030216265.1 Corynebacterium sp. UMB0012 | reverse complement strand
ACTTGTGGCGTTGCTGTTGCTGTTAGTGCAATCACAGTTGGTTGTTGTTGAAATTGATCGATAATCTCTGCTAAACGCAAATAGCTTGGACGAAAATCATGCCCCCATTGTGAAATACAGTGTGCTTCATCGACTGCGACTAATGAAACATTTAAGAAGTTCAGCTGATAGCGAAAATAATTCATTGCTAATCGCTCAGGAGTTACATAAAGCAGCTTTATTTTTCCTTCATAGGCTTGCCTTAAAATT
>NZ_JASOKQ010000012.1:0-79286 GCF_030216265.1 Corynebacterium sp. UMB0012 | reverse complement strand
TTTTGGAAGCAGAAACCGCCACAGGAAATAATAGAAATCAAGGCAAATGCCTAGGAACAAAACTCGGGGCACTTCACTCGATGATTACTTCGTCACAGCCTTGGGGCAGTTTGAAGGGGGAGTTGTACGTGGTTTCGCCTCCCTGAGAGCTACTGGAATATCGGTAGAGGGAGTTGAGGCCGGGGCTCCATTTGAGTCCAGTCGACTCTGCCAAAGATTCAGGGTTTTCAATCTTTGGGAAATCGATTTTGAAGGCATAAAAAGCCCAGCGTAAGTCCTTTTCGGGCCGAAGAGCTATGGAACAACTAGTGGCGTCGAAAGGAATGGAAAATCTTTTCTTCATAGAGAGAGTCCTTTACTGGTCTAGACCAAGATCTTTAATGATACTGGGCATAGGTGCGACAGGCGAGACAAGGTCGAGACCTGAGATAGGTTTTAGTAAGAACTTGGTCAATCAACGTCCCATAACCAAAGACTTAAGCAAATATGCACTGACTAGGAATTCGAACCTCTTTTGTTCAGCGTTCTAACTAATGCGTGGTCACAGCGCATCTAGCGCACGGGGCAAAGTACCGGCAGGAGTCTCATTGAGTATGGGCGAAGGTGGCCTGAATGTCGGCGAGAGTTGGATTTTATTGGCTAGAGATCTAGAGGGTGTAACCATGGTCAGAGCGCTCAATGTAATACGATTGTTTTATGGCTAACTCTCTGTCTGTCCGCACCGTCGTAGTCCCCGCTGCTGGCATGGGCACTCGTTTCCTGCCCGCTACCAAGACTGTCCCCAAGGAATTGCTCCCGGTTGTGGACACCCCAGGCATTGAAATGATCGCGGAGGAAGCTGCGGCGGCAGGGGCATCGCGGATGGCCATTGTGACGTCGCCAAGCAAAGACGAAGTCATGCGCCACTTTGATAGGTTCCCGGATCTTGTGGAAATCCTCCGCGCCCGCGGCAAGGATGAGCAAGCAGCAAAGGTTGAGCGTGCGGCGGAGATAATTCACCCGGTTGCCGTAACCCAGGACAAACCCTTGGGGTTGGGCCATGCAGTGGGGTTGGCTGAGCCTGTTTTGGATGATGATGAAGACTACTTTGCTGTCATGCTTCCGGATGACGTCATTGAGCCTACCGCGGCGATGAGCGAGATGATCCGGGTACGCCAGGAGCAGGGTGGCTCTGTGTTGTTGGCGGTGGAAGTCGACCCCGCCCATGTCTCCAGCTATGGCGTTTTTGATATCGAAGCCACTGGCGACGCCCGCGTGAAGAAGGTCGTGGGCATGGTGGAAAAGCCTGCGGTCGAGGACGCACCGTCGAACCTAGTGGCTACGGGCCGCTACCTGTTAGATCGCGCGATTTTCGACGCGCTCCGTCGCATCAAACCAGGCAAGGGCGGAGAGCTGCAGCTTACCGACGCCATCGATCTACTCATTTCCGAGGGCCACCCCGTCCACGTCGTGGTCCACGACGGAATCCGCCACGACCTTGGCAACCCAGCTGGCTTCATCCCCGCCAGCGTGGAATTCGGATTGCGTCATCCGAAGTACGGCCCGGCGCTGTTCCGTGATCTGGAAAGAATCATGGATAGGTACCGCTCCGGGCTGGGGCCTAAGGCCTAGCGTATCGATCCTGCGAAAACAGTGAATAGAACTATCCAAACTGGAAGGACGTACGGAACACCGGTAGTTCTTGATTGATCAGACTGTTTTCCGGCGAATAGAATTTGTTCTTCGTGTAAAGGTACCACCGCGGTGTGGTAGGCGGTTACAGCGATCTTGAAACTTGTCCTCGGTTAAGAGGAATTGAGCCCTACCGAATGTGACCAAGAGTTTTACTTTCCAAAAAGGTCGTTTAGAAACTCTCGTGTAGCTTTTGCGTTTTCCCAGTCAAACTCAGTATAAGGTGAGAAGCCGTAACGCTCGAGATTCGCTAGGAGCTTTCCGGCGACCGAATTCGGTAAAAACTGGTAATGGTCCGTGTTGGCTTTAAGCATAAAGCTCATATCAGTCTTCGAAGCGAATGAAGCCAAAGAATCTGGGATTTCTTTAAAGAGTGGAGAAATAAGTTCCTCCTGTCCCTGGGAAATGAAGTACAGGAGACTCATCGTGGTGGTGTATGAGTCAGTAACAGTAATTGGTTTTGACCAGGTCTCTGGCAGTTCTGGGAGAGTAAGTTTTTCGGAAAATTGCGGCGCTAACAACCTGGTGATGGCTGTCTTTAAGAACTTCTTTCTGTCTGTGTTACCAGCAAGTGATTGGATTGAACCGGCTATATGCTCGGGATCACTTTGTAGCAGCAGTTTAGCGGTACCCAGCTCGGTAATTCCATTAGTGATGGGTGTCTCTTGAAGCCCGACGATCTCTAGTGGGTCGACTTTTTTGGGCCTTTTAACCGGCCTCGAGAAAGTCTCACCAAGAATGGAGCCAAAAGAATGTTGTGTGGCACCGAAATACTCTGCTGTAAGAATCGCACCGGTAGCCATGAAGGTCCAATGATTCCTCGCCAATGAATCTGTTTGAGTCGGGGTTCGACGGATGTTTGTTTTTATGACTAGGGGATCAAAGTCGGTAAAGAAGCGAGCTTCTCGTTCAAACCAGCCACCGAAGTCGAGCGATACAAGATTGGTTTCGGGGCCAAGCAATCGCAGGGCTGCGTAAGAGTCGAAACCACCGGAAAAACTTAAAATATGGCCCCCGCCACGGGGCGCAATTGGGATGCATGAATCTGTAGCTTCGACAGTACTTTTCGTAAACCTTTCGATTCCCTGTCTGGTTTGTTCTGACACCGGGAAATCATATTGGATTGATTCGAATTTGGTGCCACTGAGTGTACTTAGAGCCACAGCAATGGCGTTTGTGCTGGGGCGTATATCACGATCGAATTCATACCACAGTGTATGTGCCTGATCGTGGAACTCGGCTTGAAGCTCAATACGGCGGTTGGAAACTTCGAGATCTCTGAATTTAATGGTGTTTGGCAAAACTGCTCCTTTTCTTTCGCCCTCGATTTTAACGCCTCTAGATCTGGTAAAAGCTCGTAACCTGAAAGGTGAGGGAGATGCCCTTGTATCGAGCGTCTAAGTTCCCCATAAAACTATGGTTAAAAGGCTGAGCATGTGAAATCCTTTACCTACCAAAGAATTAAGTGTTTTTCTCGTTGCACGATCAGTGAAGTACCCCGGGTTTTGTTCCTAGGCATTTGCCTGGATTTCTATTCGTGGTGTCAAGGGGGGTGAAGGACCTGACTCTTGTTTGGTAGACAGCGCTGCTTCCTGCCGTGACGGGGCGGGGAGAGGTAGTTTACCTCCATGCCTAGGGAGGCTTATTCGGATCAGGTCAAGCGCGACGCGGTCGCGATGTACGAGGACCATTCACATGTTTCGCTCAAGGCCGCAGTCAAGGAGTTGGGGACCGACCTCGGTAGCCGAGGGGTTGGTTGGGAGGGCGTCGGCAAGCAAGGTGGCGGAGGGCTCGATAGTGAGCAAGACGAAGGCGGGAGCGCCTGCATGGTGCGGTCGATGCGGAGGCCGGACACGCTAAAGGTAAGGGGCCTCCTGGTCGCAAGGCTACGAGCATTACAAGTGGTCGGTCTTATACATTGTCCTTGGTTTGGGTGCTGCGCGCATCCGTATGTCGATTCGTTTCATCCCTTACCCCAGCAGACGCTGGTAGCGTTTTAATTACATACCGGCACCAGTATCCACGGGAGGTCATATCCATGGACACGGATATTCCCTATCTGCTCTTTTGCGCCGGGTCAGTGCTTGCCATGGTGCTCTTCTGGGCCTACCACATTTTGGAGGTGCGCAGAAATCCCAGATCGGAAGAGTGGTACGACTCAGGCGATTCGGAAGGCGATGCAAAGGATGGCACCCTTTTCCTTTATCCTTACGGCTCGCTCTTTTTTGGCGTAATGGGTATCGCAGGGTTGGTCGACAGTTTAAACCCTCCCGAGTTTGTCTACACGGTGCTGACGTTTCTGCTCATGGCAGCTCTCATCCTCTTCTTCATTGCACTTACGGGTGTGTTCGGGGTTCCGCTTCCGTGGCCGTTTGTTCCGCGTTGGGTTGTCGACATCCGCAAAGCAAAGCGTGCTCGAAGGCGTGCGCGCAGGCAAGCCAGAAAAAGGGAAAGGCAGGAATAGGCCTGACCCCTGTTTGGTAGACAGCGCTGCTTCCTGCCGTGACGGGGCGGGGAGAGGTAGTTTACCTCCATGCCTAGGGAGGCTTATTCGGATCAGGTCAAGCGCGACGCGGTCGCGATGTACGAGGACCATTCACATGTTTCGCTCAAGGCCGCAGTCAAGGAGTTGGGGACCGACCTCGGTAGCCGAGGGGTTGGTTGGGAGGGCGTCGGCAAGCAAGGTGGCAGAAGACTCGCTGGCAAGCAGGGCGAAGGCGGGTGCGTCCGCGTGGCGCGAACGCTGTGGAAGTTAGACACGCTAAAGGGAAGGACACAAAAGGGCACAAGACTACAAGCACTATAAAAGCCGGATTTCTTCTAATTTGTCCTTGACTCGGGTGCTTGTGCACATCCATATTTCGCTTTTGTCTCAGTACTCTCCCCAGTGAACGCTGGTAGCGTTTAAATTGCATACCGCAACCGGCAGCTATAGGAGGCCATGTTCCATGGACTTGGATACTGGGGATCTGCTCTTTTGCGCCGGATCAGTGCTCGTTATGGTGCTCTACTGGACCTACTACATCAAGTGTGAGCGGAAGGAACCCAGATCAGAAGAGTGGTATGACGAACCCGCCTGGGAAGGCATGGAGAGGGATGGCGTCCTCTTCATCTATCCTTACGGCTCGCTAATTTTGGGCGCTAGCGGCGTCGTAGGGTTGATAGAGAGTATGAATCCTCCCGAATTTGTCACAACCGTGCTGATGTATTCGTTCATGGTGGCTCTCGGCATCGGGTTCATTGGATTTACGGGTGCGTTCGGGATTCCGCTTCCGTGGCCGTTTGTTCCGAAGTGGGTCGTTGACATCCGCAAAGCAAAGCGTGCTCGGAGGCGTGAGCGCAGGCATGCCAAAAAGAGGGAAAGGGAAGAATAGGGCTGGCGACTTTCCTGGGCTGAGTTCCGTTAGAAAAGCTTCGCTATCACGCTGGCGTTGCTGTAGTTCTGTGGCAAAGCAAGGTTTGGAAAGAAAGGTTTGGCGGGCGTAAATGAGATGCTGGTCTTCGTAAGAGGCGCGAGACGGGCTAAACTCTCCAGACGTGCCGTCCAATATCAACAAGCAGAACTACCGTTTGGCAGACATGAACATGTCACCAGACACGGCAGAGCTATATCCGGACCCTGATGAACATACCGAATTCATTGATGACAACATTGATATGACTGGAATCGGAACTATCGTGCATGTGCGAAAATCGCGAGGATACGATAAGGCGACAGAATTCTGCACTCGGGATAGTCAGCCCCGACGACTTCGAGAGCCACATTCGTCTAATCAACTGCAGAAAAGAGATCGCTTCCTAGCCCCTAGGCAGATCCATTACATGTCCTCAATTACCGGGCAACCCCATTAAAGAATTATGAAGACTCAGATTGAAGGAACGATGACCAATCCGACTACCAGCACCGAGGATTCAGTTCATCACGGCATCAGGAAATACGACCACACTGATTTCGGCCGTCTAAAACGCCAGCACAATATTATGATGCTTGTTGGAAATGGCTTCGACATTGCCGCTCTTTCCCTGCTTAATGCCAGATATCGAACTGACTACCAATCATTCTTTTTTTATCTGAAGTCAATGAACTTTAACGCCGAAAACATGATTTTCAGGAAAATGGATGAGCTGCGCCAAGAACACGAAGAACAGCGTGGGCAAGGTAAAGACGGGTTCCCAAATTGGAGCGATTTTGAGGCACGGTTACAGGAATTTGTATCTGGGCCGGGTCCTATCAACTTCGTAAAACTCCGCGGCGACTTGGCAGAAATCCAACGTCACTTTTCCAGTTTTCTTGACCTAGTGGTCAGCCCAGATTTGCTAAACGAACTGGACAGGAAGGCGCAATCTCAGCAGTGGGCCTATTGTACATTTAGCCGATTCTTGGGCGATCTCGACAGCAACGCCTATCAATACTTGGCTCTGCCGTCTAAAACGGACCATTACGATCTTTTCAATTTCAACATCATCAATTTCAACTACACTTTCCTCCTTGATAACTACCTATACCTAGACCAAGAACAGTTTGATCCTCATCCAAACACCACCGTGGACACGAACTTTCAGTTTCGACGCAATCCACGGAATCATCTCTATCCAAGTGAGTGCTACCCTAGACCAAACGCCGAAACTGGTTGTTCCGCTTACCTGATGACGGAGATCCACCATCCGCATGGAATGCAGACAGTACCTCGATCCCTATTGTTCGGGATCGACGGTACGGATCAAGACGCGAACCAAGGCTCCTCCCACAAGTTTGAAAAAATCTTCTGGGCACAAACATCCCGTCGCTACCGCAAGATGATCGAAGAATCAGAATTTTTCATTATTTTTGGCAGTTCAATCGGGGAAACGGATCGATGGTGGTGGCGACACATCTTGCGTCGAGTTTCTGAAGGAGCAGAACTGATGATTTACAAATATGTTTCTTCGGACGTTCAGGTTGATGGACAGGCTTCTCCAAAGGCTATTGAGACCAGATTCATCAATAACAATTACGACCCCACTTTGTTCGGTGGGCGAGAACTCGATGCAGATTTGTTTGGTGCCCTCAGCCTCCGTGTACACGCAATAACGTACTCAGATAACAAAACACTTTCCGCCTTCGGATTCAATCCTGCCATTTTCAAACCCTTAGACCGTGACCCTGAACATGTCCCTGTGCCCAGATAAATTTCAGGTTCCCGTCTGCTTCCTTTAAATTCCGTCACCACACCCATTCGTGCAATTAATGTGGCAAAAGTTTGAGTGCTTTCCTAGGCGGATCTCCTTGTAGGTCTCGTAGCGTTTTAACGACACTCGGGCCTGACCCCTGTTTGGTGGACACCTGATATCCAGCCCAGTTGGGTTGGGGAAAGGTAATCTACCACCAAGCCTAGGTACTCCGGCCAGCTCAAACTTGATGCTGTGGCGCTCTACGAAAAACAACGGGGACCTCTCACTTCACGCGGCTTCAACAGAGCTCGGTATCAATCGAGTCTCGCTACATTCTTGGGTCAAGAAGTACGGCACCGGAAAGCGTGCCCGCACCAAAACCGTGCGCGATCAAGCCCGGTCAGCGACTGATGCCGAGCGAATCCGCCAACTAGAAAACGCGCGACTGCGCGAAGAACGCGACATCCTGCGAAAGGCCGCGAAATATTTTGTCGAAGAGACACGCTGGTAATCCGCTTCCAGTTTGTCTATGACCACCGAACCGAGTACTCGGTTAAGCGGATGTGCCAAGTGTTAAAGCTCAATCGCTCCTCGTTCTACAAATGGGCCAACACTCGCGAAGAACGCAGGTTAAAGATGTGTTCTGATGCTCTTATTGGTGTACGAATCAAGACCATCTTCGATGATGAGCACGGGCTTTATGGTGCTAAACGCATTGCTGCAAGCCTCAACAGTGCTACGGATTTCGGGCGAACCAATCACAAGAAGGGCGCACGCATCATGAAATCCATGGGGCTGAAAGGCTTTACTAAGCGGCGTCGGTGTATCACCACCAGGCGCAAGCCTGGACGTCGAGTCATGCCAGATCTAGTAGGCCGCAGATTCACAGCTGACAGGCCGAACCACGTTTACGTAGGATATCACCTACCTGCCGTGTAAGGACGGCAAAACATGTACCTGGCCACGGTCGTCGACGTCTACTCGCGCAAACTCGTCGGACATGCACTCGCGGATCACATGCGGGTATCGCTGGTTATCGAAGCTTTATCTCATGCCAGGAAAGTCCGCGGAAGCCTTAAAGGGGCAATTTTCCATTCTGATCATGGCAGTGTGTACACCTCACAGGCTTTTCAAGACCACTGCGCTCAGCTTGGTGTGCGTCAATCCATGGGAGCAGTGGGAACGAGTGCCGATAATGCCCTGGCAGAATCATTTAACGCCACCTTAAAGCGTGAAGTCCTGCGTGGTAGGAAACTCTTTGAAAGTCGAATCAGCTGCCGGCAGGAAATCTTCCGGTGGTGCATGCGCTACAACACGCGCAGCCGGCACTCCTGGGGCAACCTTCTAGCCCCCGATGACTTCGAAGCGCTTAATTCAGCTACACTGACCCAAGCAGCATAGCTAACCTCCGGCGTGTCTACTCTTTCGAAGAGCAGACCTAGGTGGATGCTGGCGGTTTCGTGTGAGTCAAAATGATGAACGTAAACGTTCCGAAGCCCATTTTGCAGTTACATGTATGTCTAACGATCTCGCCACGTGGATTGTGTTCTTTACAGAATTTTCGGGTCGCGAATCGAAAGTTTGTGTGCGGATTTGCTGACTAAGCTAGATTAGCTTACGGATATAAACTCGGAGGGAAGGACCAGTGATGGATTTTGAACCTGACATCGATCTTTTTAGGATTCGCGCTCATGAAGGGCGACAAGATCGAGCTTGGGAAGAACTCGTTTTCCAGCTTTGGTCCGAGAAGTCTAGGGGAAATGCTGAAGTCCGTAAGACGAAAGCGCCAGACGCTGGAGTGGAGTGGTATAGCGTTTATCCAGACGGACATGTGGAGGGATTCCAAGCAAAATTTTATGCGAGCTTAAAGTCTTCACTTTCGGGAATGAAGGAGTCGGTTTCGGCGGTTATTAGAAATCGTCCGAATTTGACCAAACTAACTTTTCTAGTTCCTTTTGATCTCACCGATACGGGAAATTCGACTAGAAAGTCGGACCAAGATCGCTGGGAAGAGGCTGTGAGACAATGGCAAAGCCTAGCCGCTGAAGAAAATAGGGAAATCGAGTTCGAAATAGTCCGAGGTGGCGAGATAAAAAACGAACTTGTTCTCGAAAAACATACTGGACGCCGTCAATTTTGGTTTGGAGATTTAGGTTTTTCTGATCAGTGGTTTGAGGAAAAGTTCAACGACGCGAAAATTGAAGCCCATGGTCGGTATACACCTGATGCTGATGTTCCGACTCGAGTCAGCTTCATTCTAGATGCAGCCAGAGGACATCCGTCGTTCGCTGCGGATCTTTTGAAATTGGCTCATGAGCTTATGAATGAAGCGAATGCTTTTCCATGGGCGGATAATGGCATTGATGACTGGCAAGAGACCGTATATGCGCTCCGGGACCTCCTAAAAAGTGAAGTGAAAGACGCTGAAGTATGGAATCCGCTTTCCCCGTTAGCTCCCGAGGTGTGGCTGCGAAGGCTTGAGGAAATAGTCGAACTCTTCCAGAATAAGCTGAGTGTTTTATCTTCATCTGGAGAAGCGAATACAGAAACCCATGGAAAACTCCATTTTCTAGAAAATGCCCTGATGAACCTGTCAAACCGGCTTCAGGATGACTCTGTCAAAATCTACTCAGATGGAGTGTTAGCGATTTATGGACCAGCCGGCCAGGGGAAAACTCATGCCCTCCTGAATACCGTCGAAAGACATCTCGGCACTGGTGGTAAGGGATTGGTGATTTTTGGATCTTGGATCGGTTCAGGCTATTGGTGGAGGCATGTATCTGAACGGCTTGGAATTCCCAAAGTGCCGTTAGATACTTTTCTACAGAGTCTTGATTCTCTTGGAGGTGCGTCGGGGAAACGTGTTGTGATTGCGTTTGATGCCCTTAACGAATCCAAGGCCCCATTCGATTGGCCCGATCCCCTGCGTATCCTCGTAGCTAAAGTAAAACAGTTCGAGAATATTAGCCTCATTCTCTCTTGCCGTACCGAGTATTTAGAGGAATTGATGTCCGATTTAAATATCGGAGTAGAAGTTCACCCTGGCTTTGAAGGAACGGTAGAGAAAGCTGTTCAAAGCTACCGGCGCAAATTTAATATTTCTCAACCCGTACCGCGGCTAGATAGCGGCTCATTTGCAAACCCGCTTTTTCTTCGACTCTACTGCAAAGTACTTGCTGGGAGAGAAAAAAGTTTAATGCAGCCGCTAACACACCTAGAAGTTTTTCAAGAGTACCTACAAGTGCGTGTGCGGGAAGTTAAGAGAAATTTAGGGATTAGTCTAACAAACCCAGTGGTAGAAAGTGCGATTCAACTGGTCGCCCAGTTGCTTCTGGAAACGGGAGAGCTGGACAACGACCGAGAGCAAGTTGAGTCGCAGATTGACGCTCTTCTCCCTAGCCGGACAGAGTATCCGCGTACTCTCTTCCAGCAGATGGTTGACTGTGGAATTTTGGAAGTCAGGAAGACTTACGGCAACCGTGAAGCAGTTGGGTTTTTATTCCAGGCAGTATCCGACTACGTCTTAGGGAAAAGAGTGGTAGATGAGTCATTCGGATATGTAAAGGACTTCAAGAGTGAGCTTCTTAGGTATCCGAATCTTTGGCCTACCATCGCCTTGATTTTAGTTGAGCAAAAATCAGTTGAACTTAGTGATTTCGTTGCTGCTGAAGATTCGCCCCATTGGTATCATGAAGCGCTTTCAAGTTCGCTGAAGTTTCGTCAAAAGACTGTCGTTGGGGAAAAGGCTTTAAAGTTTCTGACTGAGGGACTTGAAAGTCATGATTGGGCGCCCAAATACGTTTCAAGCATGTGCGCACTTGCGGCAATTCCTGATCACCCAGCTAACAGCAATTTTTTGACTCAAAGATATATTTCGCTCAGGATGTGTGATCGAGATGCAGAGTGGGGTGTCGGAAGTTATTTCCTCGAAGAATCCCCGGAATTTAGCTCTCTTCTAAATGAGCTCTACAACGATAGTAGAGAACAAAGCGTTGAACGAGTATTTTTAGCATGTCAGCTGTTGACTTGGCTTTTGGCAAGTCCTAACCGTTATATGCGTGATGTTTCCTCAAAGGTCTTGGCTGGCGTTTGGGCTAGATGGCCGGTTGTTAACTTGAAAATTCTGGAAATATTCGATGGGTGCGATGATCCGTATATAGTTGAGCGCATCCTGACGTGTACTTATGGGGCTTTGCTCCAAGGAGTGAATCCTGATCGATCTAAGCAATTAGAAGTTGTTCGCTTCATTTCTGACCATTTCCGTGAACCCGCGAAATATGATGTTCTAGCGCGTGATTCAATTCGTGGAATAATCGCGTGGGCTCGAGAGCAGTTGGGTCTTGAAGAGCAGGAATTGCCAGATTTTGGGAGCACCCTAGGGCTGAGCTTTCCTGAAGAACCACCATCAGAAAAGGAACTTGAAGACTCCTATGGTGCCCTGTACGAGAATGGTGATTTGTTGCTCCGCCGAGCTTCTTCCATCTTGTTTTCCGCGCTACCAAACCGTGGAGATTTCTCGGTCAAGACCATCAAAGGGGATGTCCATCAATTCCAGGATTTCGTAGATGGCCGAGGAAAGGTTAATTTTATTGACCCAAAGTCATCAGAACAGAAAAGCCCGATTGACCACTTGTATGAGTTTTCTTGCCGGTGGGTAGCAAACAAGGCAATCTCTTTGGGATGGACCGACGAAAGGTTTGAATATTTTGAGACCTCACACGACTTCTCGCAGGGAAGAACCTCCCATAAGAGAGAAAGATTTGGCAAAAAGTATCAATGGATCGCTCACCGTGAGCTTTTAGCACGACTTTGCGACCATTTGTTACTAAACGTCTATGGAAATGGTCGGGAGTGGGTACTTAATGAAGGGGCTTGGGATTTCTTTTTACGCGACTTGGATCCCTCGCTACCGGTTAGCGATGGGTGTGAAGGTGTCCGAGTCTGCCTACTAGCTCAACCCAATCCGGAGTCGGAACCGCAGTTAGAAATTAGGAAACCTTCTCTCGACGCGAAATCTTCGGAATTGGAATGGATCCGAGAACAAAAGGATCTTCCCTCGGCCGAAGATATCTTACGGCCTGCATTAGCAGGGAGGAAAAAGGTAGCGTTAAGGCTGGATGCAAGTTGGGTGAGGAAGAGCCCTGGATATTTTCTACGTGAAAAGGCCATCTTTCGCCATCAGTACCTGCTGCAGGGGTCGTGGTTAGTAGATAAGGGAAATGGCGCAGACTTAGCGGAATACCTTCAATTCAGGGGCTTAATGAACCGGCCCTTGGATTTTTCTCAAACTCCATTTCAAGCCTATTTGGGGGAATCAGAGCACGTTGGACCTCGCCTCAAGTTTCCGTCTGCTCAGCGGGAGTTGTTTGTCACAGATGTGAGGAATGATAAACAGACCAGGTACTGGCCTAGTTCTCAGTCTTACATATGGGAGGGGAATACGTTAGATTGTTCATTAGATAAAGGAGTGAGGATTGAGACCCCAGCCCAGCTTTTGTTGGGGGATGCAACCTGGGTGCCAAATACAGCGCAATGGCAATCAGACGGAAATGTAATTGCTGAGTATCGAGACTACTCCTTTTACGGACAGGACACCCAGATTTTGATCTGTGATGAAGGATGGCTGGAGGGGCGTTTGAATTGCCTCCAAATGGACTTGGTAGTCGCGTGCCTTGCAGAAAGAGAAACTAAAAATCCAAGTCGTGATGACTCCCGCGGTATTTTATCAAAAGAATATATTTATACGGGTCTCTATTCTGCAGATCGAGAACCGAAATTAGTAGGTCCGATGCTCGTTGACGACGAAAGACGGCAGAAAGCAGTCGAGAATTACACCATGCGGGTACGTGACGGAGGTGAAGGAGAGCAATTCATGCGATACTTCCAGCAACTTCTAGAAGATGAATAGATCGAAGGGCTAGCCCTAATAGGGGAGCTTAGAAACACATTTGGTTGGTTTTGCTTGGATTGATGATTTGGATTGGAGAAAATGGGTGCTTCGCATCTGTGACTTGGGTAGTCCGCAGGCAGCAGTGGCGGAGAAAATAACGAAGAGAAACTACGGTGTATCTTCTCTTAAACTATTCGTGTAGCTAATTTAAGCTTCTCATCTACTTACAGAAAGGCTGCTCGCCATGGCCAAGAAGAACTCCATCGAGTCTGCCGCAATTACGTTTAACTCTGAGGATGATGGCTCCTTTTCCTGCGAGCTGCGTTCCAATCTTGGTCGGTTTGTACGTGTTGCGCGGCGTGGTGATGTTCAGTCGCCTGAGGTAGAGGGTGATGCCGAGCTGACTGGCTCGCCGGCGATTGTTGATGCGCTGTGGCTTGCAGCGGTGGGGCAGAAGGAGTCGGATGATTTGGAGGCCCAACTTCCGGCAGCCGTGGCTGCGGTCCAGGAAGACTTCAATTTCAACAGCGAGTTTGTTAACCCGGCTGATCAGAGGGATTTTGCGGCAAAAGCGGTAAAGCGTGCGGTCAAGCGCCACGAAGGAGAGGTCCAAGAGCTTAGGGAGCAAGCCATTGCTTCTGCAAAGTTGGCTACCACTTTGGCTGAGCTTATGGACACGCTTAGTGACGCCACCGAGGAAGGCTGGTGCTCCCGCTGCCTAACCAAGTCCACCCACAGGAAATCCAAGACTAAATCCCTGTACGTGTGCGAGAACTGCGGCTCGGCGACGTCCCATTGCACCGTGCCTCAGTGCGATAACTTCGCCGCCGCCGGCCTCGGTCTCGTGGCTTTGCCGACAGTGTGTGCAGAACACCTTCACCAAGTCCCTGATTTTGAGCGCCTCGACCATCGCATTGCTGACCTCACCCAGTGGCGTGAGCTCCGCGAATTTAAGGCAGCCAATGTTGGTCGCGCAGCCAAGCTCGCCGCTGCTGGCGCCACCGCTCTCGTTCTAGGAGCCGCCGGTGGATGGGTTGCTGCACCGATGGTAGGCAGTGCTTATGGAACCACGATTCTTGGGTTATCTGGTGCTGCCGCTCATAATGCTGGCCTAGCTGCGCTCGGCTTCGGCTCCCTGGCTTCCGGCGGTCTAGGAATGGCTGGCGGCAGCTTGGTCGTTACTGCTGCGGGTGGATTGCTCGGCTCCGCCTTCGGCGTAAAGGCGCTTAACTCTTATGTAGGCGAGGATGGCTCCTTTGATATTCAGTGCGTCCGCAAGGGCAGCGGTACGCCCGTTTTGATCGCACGTGGTTTTACCACTGAGAAGAAGCTCGATTGGCGTACAGAAGTTAAGGCGGTCGAAGCCGCCTACCCTGATTCTCCGATATACCTTGTGACGTGGGGAAGCAAGGAACTGCTGGAGCTTTCTGGGTTCTTGTCCCTAGGGGCCGGCCTCGCTGGTGGGGCTGCTCTCAAGGGCATGGTCAAGCATGCTAGCAAGAAGCTGGCGAAGAAAGCAGCGCCTGCAGGCTTGGCTCTAGGCGCCCTAGACTTGGTCAAGAACCCGTGGACCGTCGCGGTGAATCGCGCCAATAAAACAGCCTTGGCACTCGCCGCAATTATTCAGCGCTCCAACCTAGAATCCGTGGTGCTCGTAGGCCATAGTTTGGGCGGCCGTGTCATGCTCAACCTTGCTACTGCGCTAGCAGGCGCTGCCGGAACCGAGAATGAGGTACGAGTTGAGGCCGTGCATCTTCTAGGTGCGGCCATTGGTCAAGATACGACGTGGGATTCTGTTGGGGAAGCCCTATCTGGGGTTGTCCACAACTACTACTCCCAGAATGACAGGGTTCTCGGATATCTATATCCTGCAGCGATGGGCGGCAGGAAGGCGATCGGGTTCGAAGGCCTGGACGCCTCGTTCGCGGTCAATCATGACGTGAGCGATGCGGTTAAATCGCATTCTGCTTACTACGAGAACGTACAGCTAGCTCGCGCCGTTCAAGACTAGGCGGCGGGCCGCTGCCTAATCTGCTACCGGCAAGAAAGGTGCCATTCCGATGCTCCACTCAAGGTGCAGTGTAGTGGCGGAGATGAGGCTGTCGGCACGGCGGGCTTCTAGTGCGTCGTTGCCTCCGATAAGGACGGAGGCAACGAGCAGGAGGGGAATACCCATTGCGGCGGTGACGGCGATGTAGAGCGTTAGTTGGGTGAGGATGGCGGGTTGGGGGCGAGGACGTCGGCAAGTTGGCGGCGGGCAATGTCGCGGAAGAATAGCTCTTCGCCTACGCCGTTGATCACCAGCGTGGCTAGGGTAATGGGCGCGTTGCCGTGGCGCATATTATCTAGGAGGTCGCTAACCGGTCCGGCTAGGAGTGGTATGTGGCGTACGTTGATCCTGCCGAAGGTACGCAGAACTATGAGAACGACCTCCGATGCGATGCTGTAGGCCAGCTCATGTGGCCAAGCACCAGTCCGTTGGTCGCGTTGTTTTCCATTTGGTCGGCATTACCACTCTTCTCGGGAGGGAGATTGCCTCTGCGGGTTGGTGCAGTTAAGTCGTGAACGGAGAAACCCTAATTGTTAAAAGCGCCGATTATATAAATTGGGCGTTCTGTCCCGCGCCCCTATTGATAAATATCCGCGTTTTATCAATAGGGGTGCATTAGTGGAGTTTCCTCGGGCTACGGAATGGCCTGTAAGTGGGCTAAGTCCGTGACTATTTCTCTTTCGCCAGTGTGCTCCACCAATTGCTAAAATAGATACATGAGAAGAGTGTTCGAGCACGTATCTAGGCGAGGTAAGCCAAGGAAGAATTCATTCGCCGAGTACGAGCAATATCTTCCATTGAAGGGCCTTGGAGCCCATTGTGAGGCCGTCGCCCATACCGTTAACGAGATTGCTTGCTCTCCTAGGCTCCTTACAACAGAAGAGGCAGATTCTCTTGATATTGAATTTGAGCCGAAGATTCGTGGCGCCCAGAAATGGGAAATAGCCCGTCTAGCTGATGATCTGTCTGCGGCTTCGCTGCAAACCGCAGGTGGAATCTTGCATTCTCTTGGTCTGCTCCTGAAATCTGATATTCGCTACCCGCTTACGCCATCAATTCTTGCAAGGTCGGCTTTGGAGAACTCAGCCTTGGTGATGTATTTGAATGAGGACGCAGATCCATGGATCAGGACTGTACGTGCAGTCAATGTTGTTGTTAATGGCTACGAAAACTCGGGTGGGAGGAATAATGCGTCACCCTACAGTGAAGCGACAGCAGATCACATAAAGATGAAGCAGGCATTCGCTTCTCAGGGGTATGGGAAATCGCAGAAACTCTTGAACTACACGGATTTGGTAGCAGAATATTTCGACGGCTTCCAGGGCGGAGAAATGTACAGCCGGTTCAATCGGTCCGTGCATCATAATGTGGTGAGACAAATTGAGCTCGCACTAGCTCAAGACAGAGATGGGCGTCAGAATGCAGTTGAAACCTTTGAAATTGCTATTCGGGCTGCAATTGCGGTCGGTGCAGCGGCATTTAGCCTTCAAGAGTTTAGACACTGCAGCGGTGTCGATGTCGACCCGATCCATGCTTTAAGAGATGTCTTTGAGGATTGGACCTCTTATCTCGACCACCTGGGCAAAAAGGGATTTTTTGACTAGCTCCGTCAGCGCGCATGTAACTCGTCATGATGCTCCTATAGAGCTGCTATTGACTCTAAAGGGGATGGTAGGGCATAATCCTTAGCAGGAGCAGCCCTACATCATGTACAGCTGCTCGACCCTCACCGAGGCTACCGGCAGGTGAGGGTCATTTTATTGTGAATTTCGGTTCGGCTTCGGGAATGCTTGCTTCGGAGTTACCTTTAGAATTTCGCAATGCTCTTCCAAGTATTTTTGGTAAAGAGATGTGCTTTGCCCTCCGTGGGTAAAAGTGCGCCTGTATGTAAAAGCGACGAGGTCCGGTATCCAAAGGCAAGTTTCATCGGCAGGGCTAACCCATGCCAAACTGATTCCAGAGTGCAGTGACTTTTTCTTGCGCATGCGCTTGAGGGTATTTCTGTCTTTATCGTTATCTGACTGAGAGTGGCGTGCTTCGAAAATTATGCCTTTCAGAGAAGGCTCATTCTTGGTGAGTGCAGTAATGAGCAGTTCAAGGCAATCTTGACGAGCATGCTCAATATCCTGATTTCGTTGCAGTGGTCGAAGGCAGGCTATATATTGCAAATCCTCAAAGTCATCGCATAACTTGAGCATTTCTTCGACTTTTTTCCGGCCATCACAACTGCGCATCGATTCGGTTGTATGCCAATAGTTCGACTGTGCAGTCTCCTTGAGGAGGCTCCGAGTGTTACTAAGGTGTTCGAATTTGATGGCCGTGCCGACCAGGATATAGAAAGATTCTGAAAAGTCCTCCTCCGGTGCAACGTAGCTTTCGTCGATGAAGGCAATGATGTCATCAGGTTTTGAGCGTTGGAAAATACGTAATAGGGAAGGGTGAATCCGGTCTGGCAAAGGCCTCTCCAAATGAAAGATTGAATTATATGTTCGAATACTACTTAAGCATATGTATCAGGGCCAGACAATGTTTAGAGCTAATTTGTGTAACGGTTCCGAGCTCAGTTATGCGACAGCCGCGCCATTCGGTTTCCGAGCGTGATTTTAAACGTTAGATCAATCTAATTTGTGGTGGATGGCGTCGCTCGCGTGTGTGAAAGGGATTCGCTCTTGCTCAATTCGCAGCCTGCCCTCGGTGAAGAGTAGACGGTAGGCTTCCTGCTCTTCGGTGGTGAGGTGGGTGAGCGTGGCTGAACCGTCGCCTGGATCAGGGACAGCGAGGTGCTTAAACGCAGTTACGGTAGCAGTATCCATGAGCAGAGATGCGGTGTGGGGGAAGCAGGCGCGCACGGCGTTGAGGATGCTGAAGCCCGCAGCGTCGAGATCACCCCAGTAGGTAATTTCGGATTGGTGGAGCCAGTTGAGGGCGTGGAGCTGATGTGCTGCGGTGCCGGAACCCAAGACGGCAATGGTGGGCGGGGCGGCGTCCGAAAGCACAGGTAAAGCCAGAAAAGTTTGTTTATTTTCCACGATGAGCACTCGCGGTGGCCTGGTGGGGAAAAGGGATGCGGCGTGGGAGAGTGGAATCTCGAGGTCGGACACTGCCGGGATGTGGTTGAGATAGCGCAAGCGAATACGGGCGTCGCTGCGGCGCAGTCCTAGATCCGCGATGCCGAAAGGAGAAAGCAGGGTTAGCAGCAGGCGCCGGTGGGACCCGATCCACTTGCCATCGACGCCCTCTACGGGGACGGCGCGTTCCCACTCACCCGAATCGGGATGGGTGAGCAACCAGTTCAAACACGGTCCCAAGCAATGCAGGTCGTAGGCGCTTAAGTCTTTCCACTGCTTGTAAGCACGGTGAACGGTGTGAGCGAAGTCAGGGTGCTCGGGGAAAATCGAGGCGATCTTTTGAGCTCTTTGAACCGCATGCGAGTATGTTGTGGCCATGCCTGCTGCGGAAGCGATGCGTTCAGGTCCATCAATTACCACGCGTACAGGCACGGAATTGGTGCCCAGCCCAGTACGCGACCAATTGCGGGACTCGTAGATAACCTCTTCCTGGTGCGGCCAGCGCTGCCAGGCGCGGATGAATTCTTGGGTCATTTGTAAATCGCGTTTGGCGGTGGCTGCCGTCGGTGGATGTAGCGGCCAGTCCAAACGGAGGGAATCCGGCGAAGATAGCGCCTCCGCAAAGTGGTTGCGCAAGAGCTTTGCCGCATGTGCTTGTAGGTCTTTAGGAATCCGCATTGGGGTCCTCCTGGGGATACGAGGCGGCGTCGATAAGTGAATAGCCTGTGCGTGCCTGTGGACGGCCATGAATGATGGGCTCGTCGTAGTTGACCACGATTGTGCCGTCGACGTAGGGCGATAATGTTTGAATCAGCTTGAATGGCGTTGCCAAAATCATGTGGAAACCAAACGATTCAAACACAGACATTGCCGTGCGGGTAAAGGCTGGATCTGCGCGGTCAAAAGCTTCGTCCAAAATGATGGAACCATAGGTGGGAACATCCTGATCCGGCTCCGCTAGCCGGAAACGCAGGGCCGCAGCCAAGCAGAAGAAAACTAACTTTTGTGCCTGGCCACCAGAGAGGGAAGCAGAATCCTGATAAGTATTGGCGGTTGTTCCATCGGGGTAGCATTCGCGGCCGATGAAGCTTACGTGTTTTCGGGTATCAAGAACCAGGTTGCGCCAACGAATATCTCCCGGTTGGGTTGAACCCAAGCGGCTGAGAATTTTATCCAAAGCATGGTAGCGCCGCAACGCCGCTTCCGGCTCATCTGCGCTGATCTCGGCCAGGCTATGCGAAGTCGCGGAATCTAGATCTCGCTGGAAATCCTGTACTACCTGGCCGCGAGCGTCTTTCACATCAATTCGCAAGATACGGTCGCCATTAAAGGGCGAGCGCTCCAGCGACTTATTGATAAATTCCATACGCAGCTCGATATCGCTGCGAGCGTGGCGCAACGAAGAAGCAAGGTGAGACAGATTTTGCACCGTTGTTCCGTTGAGTAGTTCCAAGAACTGAGCACGGAAATCGGCAAGGCGATCGGCCCGAAGGAACTTCAACTTTTCAATGCCCTCACCGGCAAAGTTTGCCTGTGGCTGTAAATCCGCAGATTCCGCTGGCCACTGAGACAAGTATTTGTGGAGAACGGAGACAATCTTGGCATTTATCTCCTCGATGTTTCGTGCAGCCGCGCGGGATGTATCGTGCAGGCTGTTTTGTACTGCATCGCGCCGGGAATCGATGTCATCGATGGAAAGCTTGCGCCTTCCGTTGTGGAGGGCCTCTTTGACCTCCTTGGCTATAGCTTCGTCAGTGATGGTAGGTACGGTGCCAATGTTCTGGCGACGCTGTGTGGAGCGCTGAAGCTCGCCCTCAATGCTTCCAAGGTGCTTTTGGGATTGCTTAAGGCGGGCACGGGCTGCAGCTAGCCTATCCTTAGCTCGATTATGCGCGGCATGTAGGGCTTTCGCCTCGGGTGACGAGGCAAGAGAATCATATTGCCGTTGCAGATCTCGTTTGCGAGTTTCTGCAGATGCGGTATCAATATCCTGAAACTTAGTCTCTAATACCAGTTTCGCTTTATCGCGTTGAGTGCGCAGGATATCCATTTTTCGGTTTAAGTCTTGAACTAGCTTGGCGGTGGCACTGGCATGGGCTTTTGCTTTATCGAGTTGCGTGCGCAGCAGCTCAATCTTGGCGTCATTGGTAGAGCCCACCCGATACCAGCTGGTGCCGGAAAAACGCCTGCGGTCGTCTTTAATAAAGCGGGTAGACCCATCTTTATCCTTAGGGCGGCTTTCTAAGCCATCGCGAGTAACAGCTGGGGTCTTAGTTACCTGTTCGAGCGCCGCGACTGAACTGACACATTCATAGTTAAATCGGCGTGAAATATGATGGCGGACCCACGGTGCCATAGGGTGGTCTTGGAAATCCAGCTTGTGAATGAGTTGTTGTGGGCTACGCGCAGTTGCTGGTGCGGGTGCAAACTCAGGGATGGTGCGGTATTCGAGCCGGGTCCCCACGTTCCGAGAATTGACCCACTGATTAATTGCTTTCCGTGCGCTTTCCGGAACCAGCAGGGTAGCAGCAAATCCGTGAAGAAGCTTTTGGAGGACCGGCTCCCATTCCGTCTGTTGCGGACTAATATCCATGAGCTCACCAGCAAAGGGAAGTTCTGACTCGGCGTACCCCGTATCGTGAGCAAGCTGGGACCGTAGCTCTACCAATGCCCTATCTATGTTGGTGTTTCGCGAACCGAAAGAAGCGAGTTCGCTTTTCAGAGTGGCAAACGTTGTCGCGGCGTCGCGAGCAGCTACTCCAGCCTCTTGCTGCTGATTGATGAGCTTGGCAGAGTCAGCTTCGAAGTCCGCGATGCGCAGCTTCGCATTAACCTGAAGTTCCGCAAAGCCGTGGGGACTGAACTCATAATTGTCGGTCCATCGGCCGGCGGCAGCGGCCAAGCGCCGGAATTCTTTGGAGCGGTGCTCGATTTCTTTTTCAGCAGTCTCCATTTTTGCGCTTAGGGCATCGAGCTCGCCGGCACCAAGTTGAGACACAGCCACTGCTGCTAACCGCTCCGCCTCGTCGAGGTGTTTGACCTCGTCCTCGAGAGACTCTGCATCTGATTGCGCCTCTGTCAATTGCGCGTTTAGCGCTCTGATTTGATAATCCAATTCCTCTGCCACCATGTGAGCTCGGACCGCTGGTAGCGCTTCACTCATGGCTTCGGCCTTGTGCTTGGCAGATTCTGCAACATCTCGTTGCGCATGCAGACGGGGAAGGGGAGCGAGTGTGTCAATCTGTGCTTTGACATCCTCCACCCGTAGGTAAGCTTGCCGGAGGTCCTCGAATTGCTCCACAGCTTCATCGGCTCGCTCGAAAGTAGAGGGCTTGTCCAGCATGTAGCCTCGGAAGAGTTGATCCAGGCTGGACAGGGACTTAGCGGATTGAGTGCGGTGTAGGAGCACCTGGCCTAGTTCGCTTTTGATCCCAAGGCGCTTACGAAAGCGATCTGCGAACGTACTATACGTCTGTGTGAAAGATGCCCCTGGTCCCTTATATAAAGCTTTAATCTTGCGGGTATCTAGGCTCCGCGTGAGCAGGGAACTCAGCTTATCGATGTCCTCATCTCCCTGCACCACTCCGTACAGCTTCTTAACCTGGCTCACGGAATTTTCACCGCCATTGAGGCGGAAAATGGCGATGAGGGTATGTTGCTTTCCAGCTCCGTTATCGTAGGTCAGCGCCACAATTGAATTCGTTGCGCCCGTTCGCAGGTACTCGGGAGCAATCTCACCCGTCTGTGTATTTTCCTGTTGCCGCCATGCACCGCGCACATAGGATACGAGATTGCGACCATCATGCCGCCCAAGGTCCTGTTGCGATGCCGCGTTAAATTTCAGATCTTTCTGCGGTACTAACACCGCCGACATTGCATCCAATAAGGTAGATTTGCCGGAACCGGATCCGCCGGTGATTAGGAAACCCTTTCTAGCTACGGGGATGGAAAAGTATCCGTGAAATGTGCCCCAGTTAATTAATTGGATGCGGCTTATCCGGTATTGGCCTGGGTAAATATTAGTCATTGGAATCATCCTCTTGGCCATTCCCTGTCTCCGCTAGGCGGGCGTACTCGTCCCGGATGGCGGTAACTGTGGCGGAATCGAAAAGCTGGCGCAATACGGGTGAAACCTCAAACCGGCCTTCAGTCTCAGTAGCGCTTAACAGTGAATATTCATTGCGGATGCGTTTGATTGCTGCATTGAAGCGATTATTGAATCCGGCCTCGTCTCGGTTATCAACCGCGCGGACGTACCCGATTCCCTCTCGCAGGTCTTCCACGTCCACGATTACACGTTCGCCAGGTAGCGCCAGCCCCAGTTCTTGGCGCAGGTTTAACAAGATGGCTGTGTCGATGTGCTTGAGCTTATCCGTGCGCAGCACCTGCGGAATAGCTAACGTTTCTTCTTCCACCATTCGGGTGAAGGCGAATCCTTCTGCTTCATCGATAACGAGCTCGAGAAATAACTCGTGCAGTCTAGCCCGCAAGTTTTCTTCGTCTGAAATAATCGCAGCCCACAAGACAGGTTCCTTCTGTGCTCGAATAAGTGGTCCTTTTAGCAGCTGTACCAACGCGCGGCGTGAGTTATACGTCAGCGTCCCTTTATCGCTATTCCAAAGCGGCGGTTCATGCTCGGAATCGACGCGGTGATTAAGTGCAGCGGTCACGATAGCTCCTCAATGGTGGTGCGGTCGAAATACATAGTGGGAATCAAGGCGGCGCGTGTTGTGCCGTTTTCTTCGGTCCAAAAGACCTTCTCCGTGGAATTTCTCAAGTCAGGCAGGGGGTGCTGATCCGCAATGTGCACCAAGCCCACTACACTAGCTAAGCCTTGCGTGGCAGGGTAGGCCTGCAATACTTGGCCAATGGTGCACGGGCCCGCCTTATCGACGGCCTTTCGAATCATCTCGTGCAACTCTTCAAAGTCAATCTCTGATTCGCGCACTAGCTCGAGTAATGCTTCTGCGTTTTCCTCGCCTGGCTGGAACGCCTCAGGTGATTCCTCTACTACCTCTCGACCTGGGTTGGCTAAGCGAATGCGTGAAACGGAGTGGATGGACATACCGATGCGCTGCAGCGGCGTCTCCATTCGGTGAAAGGCCTTGAGCTCAGAGTTTTGTGCGGCATCAATGGCCATACCGCGCGCCTCTCTTAGGAGCTCAATCATGCGCCTGTCTTCTGCGAATTGCTCTGAGGAAACGTAGTTGCGCAAGCTACGCGCCAAGCCAGTCATCGTCTGGTTGACATCGAAACTCGTGTCTTCCATATCACGGAAAAGATTTCGCAGGTGCTGCCGCATTTCTGGCGCCAGCTCCTGGCCGGTATCGCTTTCTAATACTTCTTTTATCCACTGGTCCAACCATGCACTGCGTTCCCTATCCATAAGGAGGGAATAGAATCCGCGGAAACTGCGTCCAGCCTCAGATTCAGCAATATGGTCCACGCCGGTGAAGATCTCTTCGAGCACATCGCCACGGTATCCCTCTGGGTCTAATAACTGCCGGCGTAGTTGATGATTGAGGGCCTCAAGTTCGTGGCGCACTCGGGCGAAATCACTCGGTACCGCCGTTGCCATATTAAGCACGTCTTGTACACGTTCTTCTGTCTCTGCTGAGGTTAAGGATTCGAACTGTCCTAAACGTGCCTTTTCAATTTCCTGGTCAATGCGGTTCCGTTCTGCCTCGAGACTGGCAACGCGACTGGCGATGTCCTTATTCGTGTCCCTTGCTAACCGTTGTAGGGCCGAGCTAATGGATTCCACCCGTGATGCTGTGACGGCAGATACCGGTGACTCCCACCGCTCGATGGCCTCTAGAGCAGAAAGTGCGTCTTCGCTTGGTTCCAACGTTTCGCCGTGTGAACTTTTACCTGATTTTCTCACCAACCATCCTGCTTTTACCCAGTCAGTGCAATAACTCTGGGGCGTACGGGGCATGGCAAAATCGTTGGCAATAACCTCAAAATCAGTGACCATCAACTCGTATACCTCCGCCGCTGGCCGTGCTCGGGTACCGCGGGGGAAGTACTCTGCGATCAGCGCCAAAATTACCGGCGCGTTATCAGCCGCAAGCAGTCGTACCGCCGCAGAATTGTGCATTAACCGTCGCAGTGAGAGGGCCCTAGCTTCAACAGACATGACTCGATTTTGACAGCTGTGGCGGACATGTGCAGTGGTGTCTGGTTCATTTATTCGATTTTTGGGTTTCCGAGTAGGGGTATAAAGAGGATCCGTGCGCGGCATGTGGCAGAATTCGCCGTGCCGGTGACAGGTCATTTAGCCCGTCCGAACCGTCGACGATGTGGACAACTCCAATGAAGTACCGGGAATTGGTTTTCACCGACGCCAAAGACGGAGCAGAGTCAGGGTATTGCGTGATGTAGGATTCGCCTGATTTTAGTTGTAAAAGATGATGAAACCAGTCATACTTCCGCTTTCTCAAAGTGCGGATTAATTTATCTAAGCAAGCCCAATGATTTTGAGTTTCCCGCAGATAGTGTCGGCTGTATTCAAGACTCCGTTATTTCAAGGTTGGCAGTAAATTGTGAAAAGAAACCCCTCACCACAGCAATGCTGTAGCGAGGGGCTAGAGGCTAGACGCCAGGATTAGTCCTGTGCAACACCAACGTTGACCTCGATGTTGCCGCGGGTGGCTTTGGAGTAAGGGCACATCTGGTGGGCGGCGTCGGCAAGCTCTTGTGCCTTGTCGTCCTCAACGCCTGGAATAGTGACCTCGAGATTGACGCAGAGGTAGAAGCCCTCACTGCAGCTGCCTACGTCCTTTGGTTGGTCATAGTGAAGTCTGGATCGGGATTCTTGACTATTACGCGCTCGCCTCGGTCTGCTCCGATGGAGAGTGCTTTGGCGGGAGCACTGCGGGTTCGTTGCCTAACAGGGGCGAAGGCCGCGCTTGGCGATGTCCCCGCCTCAATCGTCTCCTGTGCCGGAGCCACCGTTATGGCTGCCCTCGATACGGCCTGTCCCTCCATGGACTCGTTGAAGGAAAAGCGGGTCCTAGTCGTGGGCTTAGGTATGCTCGGTCTCCTTGCGGTGGAGGCCGCTTTGCGCGCGGGCGCTGCCGTCACCGCGACGGATCCCAACTCTCATCGGCGCAGGTACGCTGCTCAGCTGGGTGCCTGCATCTCCGGTTTTAGTGACTTCGATCCCGCTTTAGATATTGTTGAGAACTTCGACGTCGCGCTGGAATTCTCCAGCTCGCCCCAAGGTGTTATCACCTGTTTGAAGCCTCTCGACATTAATGGCGTGGCCGTACTCGCCGGTTCCGTTGCGGACAGCCCTGCTATCGACTTGGACCCCGAATGGATTGTCCGCGGCTGGCGCACTGTTACCGGCGTGCATAACTACGAGCCGCATCACCTTGAGCAGGCCGTCGACTTACTTGCCGGCTCCCGCATTGACTGGCAATCTGTCACCGATGGCCCTATCACCCTCTCCCAAGTTCCCGAGGCATTTCACCGTTCGGCAGGGGAGGGGATGCGGAGGGTGGTTGACCTTAGCGAGTCATAAATCGCAGGAAAGCAGCGCCTTAGCTTTGTAGGCAACGTATTTCTTCCGCGACGCTAGCTCCGCCCATTTCGTCCACTGTGCTTGGGAATGCGCCGCGAAGCGCGTCTTGGCACTCGCCCTCTATGCCACCTGAACCTGAATTGCCACGTTTCTCGCTGGGGAGAGTACTAGGAAGAATTAGCGGGGCTAAGATATGGACAGAGAAACCCTATTTATTAAAAATCGACGATTTTATAAAATAGCCATCCACTCTGGGGATCTTATTGCTAAAAACCCGCGTTTTTATCAATAAGGATCCGCAGCGGTGACTACAGGAGTGGAATGCACAGCAGCGCGAAGGGGCACGGCGTGTTGGGCACCAGGTGTTAAGGATTAGATGTACTACGACTGCTAGGTTGGCCCCTTTCTCATTATCAGCATTGAGAACTCGACAAGAAGGGCAGTATCTCTCACTACGAGTGTTGCTATTCAATGTCTAGAAACTCACGGGCTTCTTCCGTGAGTGCAAAAGAGAGCGGCTTGTGTGACCGCTCTTCCAAGAGCCCTTCCTTAACTAGACGTTTCGTATCGGCACGGACGGTTTGCTTACTTTTATCCAAGTAGGTCGCTAGAGTGTCGAGATCGAGTCCTAAGAGAGGGCCAAAAAGCGCGGCTTGTCCCATTATGAAGAGGATATTAAGTCGGCGATCCTCTTTGGAAGTTCCAGGCCCATTTCGCAGTTCTTGAATTCGGCCTTCGAGTTTCTCGAGGGCGAACTTTTTTCGCTCAAGTGAGTTTAATAGAGATTCTTGCGCCGAGCTCAACATCTCTAGGAGCGCAATGACAAAAAACGTTGCCTCGCCACGATTGAGAGGCTCTTCGGTGACCGTGAAGGACTTGTAGTATTTTTGCCGGTCTTTCGAGAGCTCTCGAGAAAGAGACATCGCGGTGGGTACAGAAAGTATTTCTCGCAGCTTCAAGCCCATGAGAAACCGGCCGAGACGGCCATTGCCATCATAAAATGGATGCGTGTGCTCGAACATAAAATGCCCTGCTAGGGCATTAATGAGGCCGTTTGAAGTAGACGCTTGACACGCCAGGAACTGTTGGAGCCTGGTTCGAATATCTTGCTCGTTGTGAGCCTCGGACGTGAATTGGGTGCTGCCGCCAAAGATGTGGACAACGCCATTTCGAAACAGCTCACCGTCGATACCATTCTCAGCATCGATTTCTCCTTTGAGGAGAGAATCGTAGAGCGCGCGAATATCTTCAAGCTGAGTGGGAAAGCTGACCTCACTTCCATCGAGTCCGGTAAGCGAAGAATATAGCGCTGACATTTCCTCGAAGCGCTTGGTGGAAGTAGAATCCGCCTTGGATAAAGCTTCCGCGATTTCTTTCTTTGTGGAATGAACGCCTTCAATCTCGTTCGAAGATTGAATTTCTTCAATCAAGAGTTGAAAAATGTAGTGGCGCGTCGCAGCTTTAGGTAACAGGGACCATAACCGGGAAATAATAACTTCTCGGCGCCAGACCTGTTCACACAAGGAGTGGAGCCGAGTGGTAACAACAACAAAGAGGTCTTTTCCGCGCACCTGATAGTCCCAACGGATTGTACTCGGACTCTGCAGCCTAAGAGCGTGAGCCTCGTCGACGGAGGATTGTCCGTGTGAAGACTGATGGAAAATAGACTTTAAAGAGTGATAAGAGTGTGCCATCGAGGTTCTTTCTATTTGTTAAAAACGCGCCTTTTTATAATTTAGCTCCACCCTACGGCGGGCTTATTGATGAAACGGCACGTTTTTATCAATAAAGTTCTGGACTGGCCGCCGCGCCGAGCCATCTTCCAGAGCAGAATACCAATCTGAGAGGTCGCGTAAGGCATAAAAAGACCCACGCGGCGCTGAAAGTAGCGCGGCGTGGGCTGGGGGAGAGGACTAGGAATTAGTCCTGTGCAACACCAACGTTGACTTCGATGTTGCCGCGGGTGGCCTTGGAGTAAGGGCACATCTGGTGGGCGGCGTCGGCAAGCTCCTGTGCCTTGTCGTCCTCAACGCCTGGGATGGTGACCTCGAGGTCCACGCCGAGGTAGAAGCCCTCGTCGTTCTTGCCCAGGGAGACGCGAGCGCCGACGGTGGAGTTCTCCACGTCTACGCCCTTGTCCTTGGCCACTGCCTTCAGGGCGGAGTGGTAGCAAGCGGCGTAACCGGCAGCGAAGAGCTGCTCCGGGTTAGCGCCCTCACCGCTGCCGCCCATCTCCTTTGGGGCGGTCATGGTGAAATCCAGATCGGAATCCTTGACTACAGAGCGGCCGTCGCGGCCTGCTCCGGTGGAGAGTGCTTCGGTGGTGTAAACGGCGTCCATGATGACTCCTTTTCTATTGGGTCTTTGTACGTCCGCCGATTGTACGCAAGAACGCTAGTCTTCGACGATGCCGATGGTGACTCTGGTAGTGCCGCAGGTGGCGATGGGGTAGAGGTGGATTTATGAGCGTTGCCGGCATTCTGGTGGGTTGTGGTGCGGTGCTGGGCCGAGACGGAAACCTGAGTCCGACGGCTAGCTGGGAAGCTTGTGCTGAATACACAACTACAGTCATAGGCGTGGATACTTGTGTTGGTTTGGGCTTGAACTGGAGAAATGAATTTGTTGAAGTTCTAGTCAGATGAACTTCTATTTTTCGGGCTGAAGAAAAATACTAGCGGTAAGGTTTGAGGCGTACGGATGCAATAGTCACTCCAACACCGCGAGAGGAGGGGCCGTGCCTACAGCAGTGGATGTCGCACAAGTCATTTACAACAAATTAGGGTGGGTTGATGCTTGTAAGCTAGGAAAGCTTACCTACTACTGCCACGCCTGGAGTTTGGGCTGGTACGGACGGCCACTTGTATCGAATGAATTTCAGGCGTGGATTGACGGTCCGGTCGAGCCTGACCTTTATCGCGAAAATAAGTATCTGCGATCCGAGAAAACTTCTACAGAGCTACCAGGAGCTGATGTCCGGACAATAGGGGATGACGAAGAGCGGATCATTGGGGCCGTGATCGCCTTTTACGGGAACAAGACTTCAAGTGAGCTAATTGAGCTTACGCTCTCCGAGCGTCCGTGGATCGTTGCGCACGGGCAGATAAAACCTGAGGCGAAAACCAACGAACCGATTTCGCAGCTAGAAATGAAAAAATTCTACGCATTGCAGGAAGCGCGTGGCGCTGAGGGACCGGCGCGGCCGTTACTTTCCGTGCAGCAGCTTACTGACGCCGAGCTGTATCAGCGATTGCGATCTTCAGCAGAACGCTGGAAAGGCGCCCTTGAAATTCTTGCGGACCGATGAGCGAGTTTTGTTTTCCGGTGGATTTCGTGGTCTACCTGAACCGTCGACTCAACGGCCGAAATGCCAACGTGTGAGAGCGGACGCATGCGTTTATTGACAGTTTTTCACCTTACTAGCAACGGTTGAACATTGGGGGCTTAGTTCGTGGTGGCCACGCGCTTGGTCCACACGCTCCTGTCCGCGGTTTCAAATGAGGCGCGCACCGTTCTATCGCCGGCCTTTTCGCAGGTGAGATTCCGTTGGTCGCTGCCTATGTGGCAATCCAGGTTATAGGACTGCTTGGTCACCGGGCTGCTGGCGGTGATATCTGCGTGGTATACCGCCGTCACCGTGGGATCTTTCGAACGCATGGTGTAGCTAGCCTGCATCGCGGCATCGAAGACCGCGGCGGCGAATTCGCAGGAGGTCGCATCGCCGGCGTCGATGGAATCGCCTGACGAGGACGTCCCGCAGTAGCCGCCAATCTGGCCCGCGTTGATGTTGTGGTTGCCGCCGGCCTGCGGTGCGGGCTGCTCCGGTTCGGCCTGTTTGGTGACCGTTTCGGTGCGGGGTTGCTTCGTGTCCTTCTCCGGGCCGGATTCTTCTTCGGCTTCGTCCGCGGCGGAGTTATTGTCCTGTGCGGTGGAAAAGGCCGGCTCATTCGCCGGCGCGGAGTTGCTATCGGAATCGGAGCCGGAGCCGCAGGCGCTGATGGTGAGGCCAGCGGCGAGAAGGATGGACGCTACGGGGAATAAGGAAGGGCGCTGCATAGGGGATACTGTAGCGCCCTTTGGGATGTGGTGCGGGGTTACTGCTCGATGCGGGCGGGTGGAACCGGCGCGCCCTCGGGCGGTAGCACCTTGGGATACTTCTTGGCGGTGCCGGAAGAAGTGGCAGCCGCGGTTGCGCCCTCGGTGGTACCGGCGGTGCTGGTAGGGGAAGGGCGGTGAGGGGAGGGGTCCCAGTGGGCGTCGACAAGCGTGCGCTGGCATACCCAGCCCAACGCCAAGATAGCCAGCGCGATAAGGGCAATAAAGAAAAGCCCCAGAGCGCCATCGGCGTGGATGGACCAGCCCAGCAGCAGGCCAAGCCAGCCAAAGTCGGCATCGCCGAAAGTGGTGTTCGCGGAGCCGAAGGAACCCAGGACACTGAGGAGGAACGCCGGCAGGAAGGTAATGATGAGTCCGTTGACAAAGGCGCCGAGTGCCGCGCCGCGGCGACCACCGGTGGCATTGCCGTAAACGCCAGCCGCGCCGCCGGTAAAGAAGTGCGGCACGAGCCCCGGCAGAATCAGGGCAACGCCAAAGGCCGGGTTGAGCCAGGTGGAAAGCACGGCAAGGCCCACCAGTCCGCCCACGAAGGAAGAGATGAAGCCGATGAGTACTGCATTCTGGGCATAAGGGAAGACGATGGGCGCATCCAGTGCGGGAATCGCGCCGGGCACGACCTTGGCCGCGATGCCCTGGAATGCGGGCACGAGCTCGCCCAAAATGGTGCGCACGCCAAAGAGGATAACGGCCACAGCCACGCCGAACTGAAGACCCTGGGTGACGGACTGCATCAAGAAATTGCCAACGTTGGTGGCGCCATCAGGGAAGGCGGTAAAGGCTTCTTCAGAACCGGCGCGGGCAATGAACAGCACAGCCAGCACCACGTACATCAGCGCCATAGACAGCGCGGTTGCCACCATAGAATCGCGCAAGAAGCGCAGGCCTTCCGGTAGCTTCAGGTCTTCAGTAGAGGGCGACATCTTCTTTCCCTTGCCGCCCACCAGCTTGCCGACGCCGCCCGCAGCCAAGTATCCCACAGTGCCGAAATGCCCGATGGCAACGGAGTCATCGCCGGTAATGCGGCGGGTAAATGGGTGGGCGATAGCCGGCAGCGAGACCATAAGGATGCCGAGCAGAGCCGCGCCAAAGGCGATGACGACCCAGGACGAGTACCCGGCAGGGGCAAGCACCATGGTGAGGAGCGTGGCCATGAAGAGGACGTGGTGGCCGGTGAGGAATACGTAGCTCATGGGCGTGAAGCGGGCGAGCAGGAGGGAGACCACAAAGCCGAGGATCATAATCCAGGCGACCTGGCTGCCGAACTGGTCTTGTGCGATGCCTACGATTGCCTCATTCGTCGGGACCACGCCTTGCGCGCCGGTAGCACCCGTAATCATGGCGCCGAGCGGCTCCAGTGAATCGGTGACGAGACCGGCGCCGGCACCAATGAGCAAGAAGCCAAGCGTGGCCTTGATGGCGCCGCCAATGGTTTTGCCGGTGCCGCGTCCCATCGCGGCCAAGCCGACCGCGGTAATGATACCGATGAGGAATGCTGGGACGGAGAGAATCTCATTGACGAGGAAGTTTGCTATAGCAAGAAGAAAATCCATGAGGATGCTCCTTAGATGTCATAGAGCTCGCGCAGAGCCCCATCGATTTCAGACATAGAGGTGAAGTCTTGAATGACGTAGACGGGAACGCCGACGTCGCCAAGCGTTGCTGCGATTTCGCCGGAGGTGAGCAGGAAATCTGCCTCGCTCGCACGACCCTTGGCGGAGATGGTGTCCGTGGCTTCTACATTCAGGTACGGTCCCCAGCCCCATTCATCGAGGACCTGCTCTAGCGTGTTCTTAAGGAACAACGACGTTCCTAGGCCGTTGCCGCACACCGTGAGGATCTTTCCCTTGGACGCGACAGAATCTGCGGCCGTGTCCTTTGCTTCTTGGGGCTCTGATGTTGCCTGCGGCCTGGCCGCCGGCTGCTTTTTGTTTTGCGTGTGTGCAGTAAGAACCGCACGGAGCTCCTCTTCAGAGTCCACGCGATTGAGCTCATCACGCTTGGTAGCAAGCAACTTTGCTAGCTGCTTCATCGCCTGCAGATGCTCGGAGTCATTGCGCGCGGCAAAAGCTACGACTAGGTCGACGGGATCGTTAGAGTCATGGCCGAATTCCACCGGGCTATCCAGCCGTACCCACGACAGGGAGGTTTCCTTCACCGCCTCCGACGGCCGCGCGTGCGCGAATGCGAAGCCAGGAGCAACCACAATGTAGGGGCCCGTTTCTTCCACGGAGTGCACCATTGCCTCGGTGTAGTCCGCGGTGATTGTGCCTGCTTCTTCCAGCAGCGAGCCCGCGAGCCGGATGGCCTGCCTCCAGTTATCTGCGGCGCCGTGGAGCTCCACCGCGCCGGGCACTAAAAGGGAATCTAGTGTCGCCATATGTATCTCCCATCACAGAAATAGTGACATCGGGGTGAATGTCACTGATGATTCTATGCTGTGGAGAAACCGGAGGTAAAAGCAGGGGTAACGTTTGCATAGGGAAGGGTTGGAACAGCCCTAGGGCACTCCATCGGGCTGTGGGAACTGCTGAGTTTGCTGCAGAGTAAGGAGCGGCCATGTGCGGCCAGACAGAGCCGGGGCGCGAAAATGGTTCGATCTCACTTCAGGCCTTGTATTTCAGCGGGCTTCGGCTTCTGCAGTAGCCAGAACGGGAGAGTTACTCGCGTTGAGTACGGGCAGTTAATCGAGCTCGAAAGTTTGGCGGCCGATTTCGTCTTGGCTGAAGGACTTAGACGCGACAAGGTCCACAGGTGTGGTTAAATCATCGAGCTCGTAGGCTATTGTTCCGGCGACAGTTCCTCCCTTTTTAATCTGTTCAAGCTGAGTATCGGAAGTTTCAGGATCAAAATAGGAACCGAGGTCGAGCTCGTTTACCTTATTCGGATCATTGTCTTGAATGGCGGTGAAGTACACGACGAAGTCAGTGGTGGTTAGGGTTTCATCCGTTTTATTCGTTACGTCATAGTTAAAGACGAGAAGTGGCTTTTCACCTATTTCGTTACCGGGCTCACCGGGTTGAACAACACGGTGATCGGTAATTTCGAACTTGGCGGCTGGAACATCCAGGACTCCGTCTTTGAAGGATTGGCTGAAATCTGTGCTCTTTAGCTCTTTAACGGTTGTCGGATCATCCTTCACCTTTTTCATGTGCGTGGTGAATTCCTTATCTTCAATCGCGACCTTGAAAGTTAAGGAGTCGTCATCGATAGAGAAATCTTTCTTATTGGAAGAAGCGGCCATCCACTCAGAGGCGGTGGCAACGGTATCGCGGTTTGAGCTAACGGTCTCACCGGATGCAGCGGCTTGAGCGTCAAAGGTGCCGATCCAATAGATCATGCGATTTTCGCCGTTGTCCATGACCCATTCGATGGTGATGACGTCATCGGTGATGCTGGCTTCCATCCAGCCATCTTCAGATGCGCTGTCCTCTTGCTTCCACGTTCCAATTGCGGACTTCGCATCAGCCTGTGCACCGGATGAGGAATTATTGGAGTCGCTTGCCTTTGGGTTGTCACTTCCGCTACCTGAGCAGGAAGTAAGCGTGAGTGCAGAGGCGAGAACGAGAGAAGAGAGTAGTTTGCGCATAAATAATTTCTACCCTCAGGGGGTAGGAAACGTACAAATACTCAAAAAGGTAGGGGGAAAATTGGTCTTTAGCCCCGCATTGGCTACTCTTTTGAGAGCGGATCTTCGCCCTAGTGGTGCGTTATCCGCGCGGGGCTATAGCTCAGTCGGTTAGAGCTACGGACTCATAATCCGTTGGTCCCGGGTTCGAGCCCCGGTGGCCCCACGGTGAGAGGGAGGCGTCGGCAAGCAAGGCCGGCGCCTTTTCTCGTGCCTGGCTGCGCATATGGGTGTGCTAATTGCGAGGTGGCGGGCGGTGAAGTCTAATAGCCATATGGTTGAAGTGGATCCACTCATTGAATCTCTCTACCGCTGGTCCGATATCAGCGGCGTGCTGCTGATGGGAATCATCGGCGGCACTATGGCGCGCAAGCGTGGCTACGACATCATCGGCTTTTTCTTCATTGCGATGTTTTCTTCCCTGGGCGGCGGCATGGTGCGCGACGTCCTCATTAACCGCGGCACCGTGGCGGCCATGAGCCAGCCGGAGTACCTTTATCTGGCCTTTGCCGGTGCGCTTATCGCCCGCTTTGTCTACTTCAAGGGCAAGACCTGGGATTATCTGCAAGCGCATGGCGACGCCGTCGTGTCCGGCCTCTGGGCTGCCACCGGCGCTGTGAAGGCCATTACCTATGGGCTGCCGCTAATCCCGTGCATCATGATGGGCGTGTTTACCGCCACGGGCGGATCCATGATTCGTGACATCGTCATGGGGCGCGAGCCTAGCGTCTTTGGCGATAACCAGCCGACGGTCATCCCGGCCGTGGCCTGCGCAATCATCGTCTTGGTGGGCCACCACTATGACATGATGGCCGTAGGCATGATTATCGGTCCGCTGGTCTCCATCTTCTTGGCGCTGCTGGGTATTTGGGCCGGTTGGCGGGTGCCGGCCTACCAAGACTGGGCACCTATTAATGACACCGCCGCACAGGTTAAAGTGTTGGCCAAGAAAGCCGAAAATAAAAGCCGTGCAGTAGGCCGCCGCTTGGAGCCGCACCGCGTGCGCTCGTGGCGCCACCGCCAGATGGAGGCCGCACTGCAGCGCCGCATCGAAAAGGAAGTGCGCTCTGGCAAACGCCGCAAGGAGGCTGCCGCGGAGGCCAGCGAGTTTATGGAGTCGTTTGAATCGGACGTCGATCAGCTCAGCGCCCAGACTGCGGAGACTGAGAACACCGACTTCGGTGTGGACCTGAGCGGTGACTCCTATGAGGCGGAAGAGCAGGCCTCCCACGAGGAATCCCAGCGCCTGCTGGATACCATCTTGGAAGATGACAAGCTGACCGATGAGCTCATTGACCGCCTTATGAAGCGTTATAACTCCCGCGACTAGGCCGCGGTTCTTTAGTGCGGCGGCTTAGGGTGGAGGCTTAGCGCCCAACCGCACCGCAAAGCTGCGGGTCCGTTATATAGCCTTGCTCGCAGCCGTGTTGGGTCTGGATTTCGCCTGAGCTCTTATTCCGGTTGCCATTGGCATCGTTGCCATAGCCGCACAGGTAGGCCGGACACTCCGCACTTGGGCCATTCGGCGCTTGTACTGGTGGTTGAGCATTTGATTCCTTGCACAACGCGGCGAACTCCACCCAGGTGCCGTCCGCGCATTGGTACTGCGCGGTGTTTGCCTGCTGTTGGTTTTCGGTAGCCGGTTGCACGGCTTCCTGATTTTCCGCTTGCGGTTCGGCGTGCTGCGCGGCCTCGGTAGTTGCTACTTCCGTGGTCGTTTCTTCTGTGGATGTTTCCTCGGTGCTGGATTCTGTAGAGCTCGTCTCAGAGGCCGTTTCCGTCACGGTCTCCTTCACCGTGGAAATGGTGGTGGCGGTGTCATCGCTGCCGCCGCAGCCGGTGGTAAAGAGGGCGAGGGAAAAGAAGGGGATAAGGAATGATTTCTTCATGCCCCACACAGTAGCCAAGCCGGGCGAGGCCCGCAGGAGTTTGCGCAGGGCATAGGGGGTGCGCGCCGGAAGGGGCGGGGTTTGCATGGTTGCTGGCAGTCAACTGGCATCTAGTTTTCAGGCACGCGGCTTAATCTAGAGGCATGAATCTGAAGTATTACTTCTACGAGCTGTGGAGCCTCTTTGTTGACCACGGCTTGCCGCTTATCGCGCTATTGCTGATAGGCATTTTGATCCCGCGCATCGGCAGGCTGGCCATCCGCATCATGGAGCGCCGCCTTGATGAAGAGGAAGAAGCTACCAAGGCGCGCTTGGCGCTGACCGGTGCGCTGGTCTACATCGTGCAGGCAGCAGCGTACTTCCTCATCATCTGGGCCGCGCTGACCAATCTCGGCGTGCCAGCGGTAGGTGCGGCGGTGCCGGCGACGATAGTCTCGGCCGCCGTGGGCTTTGGCGCCCAGTCCATCATTGCGGACTTTCTCTCCGGCTTCTTCATCCTTTCGGAAAAGCAATTTGGCGTGGGCGATTACGTCAGTTTCGATGGCGTGACCGACGTGGAAGGCACCGTGGTGATGCTGACCCTGCGCACCACCAAGGTGCGCACGCCTACCGGCGAGCTGGTCACCGTGCCCAATAGCTCGGCCGGCGCGGTCACCAACTATTCTCAGGAATGGTCGCGCGCCGTGGTCAACTTTGATGTGCCGGTACAAGAAGGCGAGACCCTGCCAGAAATCACGCGCCGGGTGCGCACGATTTCCAAGCAAGCCATCCAGGAACCGTCCATCGCCGTGGACGTCAATGGCGAACTCGAGGTTCTGCCGGCCACCCAGCTGGTGGCCCCGCAGGCCGCCGGACAGTCGTGGCACGTGACCTACCGCGTATTGGTTACCGTAAACCCCGCCCGCCAGTGGGCGGTGGAGCGCGCCATTCGCTCCGCGCTGCTTTCCGAGTTCTGGGATCACTACAACGTGGCCGACTTGGACGAATTCCAGCGCCCGCTTCTTCCGGCAGGCGACAATGCTGCGGCACAAGAGTCCGTCAAGGATGCCTCCGCGGCAGGGGAGGGCTCGCACCCTGATTCCCAGCCGGAACACCAGTCGTCCGAGGTGGATGGCCCAGATAGCGATGGCCCCGGAAAGCCCGCGCTGCCGGATGATGACGAAAAAGAGCCTGAGCCCACTCAAGGCATCTGGCGCGCGCTGGAGACCAATACCAAGTTCCAAAAGATAGCGACCATTGGCGGCCGTGTCCGCGCCTCTACCACGGGCCTCATCCTGGCTCTGCTCGTCGTCGGTGCCTTGGCCCTGGCCTCGAGCAATCCCGAAAACGCGGACGCGGGCTGGCTTTCGCCCGAGCATTGGCGCGATAGCGGCGCGGAGGCCTCTTCCTCGCAGCTTTCCGACGCCCCCTCCACCAACCCCACCCCCGAAACCACCGAGACCGGCACGCAGTCCGAGCCGACAGAAGACAGCTCTGCTGCCACGGAGACCGCTAACCCGCAAGGCTCTGATGGCGCTGGCGCGACCGATTCGCCTGCCGGCAGCGGTGGTGGCGGTGGCCAGGAAACTGGTGCTACAGGTAATGCCTCGCCCGCCCCGAGCGCCGCCAACGGCGGGACCGATTCCGGCAACGGGGCCGGCACTGCGCCCACTGCCGGAAGCGACGCTGGCGATGGCACCCAAGCGTCCGGAACCGCCGGCAGCACCGGCCAAGAGATCCCGGCAGAGCCGCGCTAGTAAGGCTTCTACAGTAAGCCGGTCCGTCCAGCGCTCATTATTGGGCGAGGTAAAGCTGGCATACACGCTGGTGTCATTATCCTTTTGACAGTGGTGAAATAGTGCAGCCCGGCTGCGTGTTGCACTGGGCATGACTTCACTTTTCGGACCACTGGAACTTGGCCGTTTCAAGCTAAATAACCGCGTCACCATGGCGGCGCTGACCCGCCAGCGTGCAGGCGAAAGCGGTGTACCTACCGAGCTGCACCAGAAGTACTACTCGCAGCGTGCCACGGCTGGTCTGGTGGTTACGGAGGGAACCTTCCCGGCGTGGACCAACCGCGCATTCCCGGGCCAGGCGGGCATTGCGACCGACGAGCAGGCAGAAGGCTGGCGCGCCGTCGCAGACCGCGTGCACGAGGAAGGCGGCACCCTGTTCATGCAGATCATGCACGGCGGCCGCACGAGCCACCCAGACCTGATTGATGGTGCGAACCCGGAGGCGCCGAGCGCCTTTGACTGGGGCGGAACCGTGCGTGGCTTCGCCGGCAAGATGGATGCGCCGGTGCCGCGCGAGCTGAAGAAGGAAGAGCTGCCGCGCATCGTGGACGAATTCCGCCAGGGCGCGCGCCGGGCTATTGATGCTGGTGTTGACGGCGTGGAGATCCACGGCGCCAACGGCTACCTGCTGCACGAGTTCATGGCGCCGTCTGCCAATAAGCGCGAGGATGGATTTGGCGGCAGCCCGGAAAATCGCTGGCGTCTGCCAGAGATGGTCATCCGTGCCGTGGCGGAGGAAATCGGTGCCGACCGCGTGGGCGTGCGTTTCTCCCCGGCACACAATGTGCAGGGCGTCATCGAGGATGACCAAGAAGACATGCTGGCCACCTACGGCGGTCTGCTCGATGCCCTGGCACCGCTGAACCTGGCTTATGTGTCCTTGCTGCACGGCGAACCGGACAGCGAGCTCATCGCCACGCTGGCGCAGAAGGCACGCGCAAACGGCGTGACCAAGGTGCTCATGAATGATGGCTTCCCCACGATTACCTCCAAGGAGGATGCCCAGCGCGAAATCGAGCTGGATTACGTGGACGCCGCAGTGGTGGGCCGCCAGCTCATCGCCAACCCGGACCTGGTGCGCCGCTGGCGCGAGGGCCTCGAGCTTAACGAGCCGGACCAGGATACGTTCTACCTGGGCGGCGAGCGCGGCTACATCGACTATGAGTATGCCGCGGACTAGGGAAGAATCCGCGGCACCAAAGGGGGCCCGACAGGCGGGCGAGTGATAGGTAGTGAAATTCCCCAGAGAGGGTCTTTCACTGTGCCTATCGAAGGTGTACTACTCGTTCGTTAACACCGAGTACCTGTCATGTGACAGAACTTACAACTATTTGCTGTAGCCCTCACCCGGGCGCCAGGTCATGGTCACGGCCTCGCGCACCGGGGACTTGGCGGTGAGCAGGTTATCCACGCGCAACCAGTGCATTTCCGCCGAATCCGGGCGCACGGTGACAAAGCTGTAGCCGTGGTGGTCCAGATCCACGTGGCGGGTGTGCGGGTTGGCGCCCATCAAGTAGCGCTCGGCCAGCTTGGACAGCTCATTGCCCTCCGGCAGCTTCAGCTGCTCGTTAACGTTCGGCGCAGACACGGAGGCGCAGACCATCTCGGCGCCGAAGATGCGGCCATCCTTGCTGATATTATGCGCCCACTCGGAGTGGATATCGCCGGTGACAAAGAGGGTGTGGGAATCGTGCTTTGAGAGGGCGTCGATAAGCAAGCGGCGCTCTGCAGAGTAGCCATCCCACTGGTCGCCGTTGACCGGAATGCCGGTGATATTGGAAGACAGCGAGGAAGAAACCGGCTTGGTCTTCTCATCTTGTTGCAGGGTAGCCAGGTTCATGGGGGAGAACATGACGGAATTGCCCAGCATATTCCACTTGGCAGAAGAGGTCTCGATCTTATTGAGCAGCCAGTTGTACTGCTCAGAGCCGAGCATCGTGCGGCCTTCAGCGGCCATCTTGCGCGGGCCAAAGCGCACCTGCTCATCGCGGTAGGTGCGCAGGTCCATCATGGTCAGCTCCACCAGATCACCGAAGGTCAGGCTGCGGTAAAGGTGGCCCTGCTCGGATGGGTTGGTTGCGCGCACCGGCATCCACTCAAAGTAGGCCTGCATCGCGGCCTTGCGGCGGTCCAGGAAGGCTCCTTCCTGGCCTTCGGTGTGGTTCTCGGCGCCCTCGCGCCAGTTATCGTTGGCCACCTCGTGGTCATCCCACACCACAACCCACGGCAACGCGCCGTGTGCGGCCTGCAGGTTCTCATCGGTGCGGTAGCGTCCGAAGCGGATGCGGTAATCCTCCAGCGAGATAATCTCGTGCGCCGGGTGGTGCAGGCGCACCGGGCCATAGCCGGCGTATTCGCGCTGCGGGTACTCGTAGATATAGTCGCCCAAGAAAATCATGTAATCCAGCTGGTCCGCGCGGCCGCGCTGGGCAATATCGCCATAGGCATTGAAGAAGCCGGACTCCCAGTTGGCGCAGCTAGCCACGCCAAAGGTGAGCTCTTCCGGGGAGGCGCTCAGCGCCGGGGCGGTCTTGGTGCGGCCGACGGGCGAGTACTTATCCTGCGCCTTAAAGCGGAAGAAGTACACGGTCTCCGGCTCCAGGCCATGTGGATCCACGTGCACGGTGTGGTCCTGGTTGGCATCGGTGGTCACTTCGCCCCGCTTGACGACGTCCCCAAACCCCTCATCCTTGGCAATTTCCCACTCCACCCGGGTGGCCTCGCCCAGCCCGGATCCCGGCATGGCATCGGCATCCGGGGTCACGCGGGTCCACAAGATGACCGAGTCCGGAATCGGGTCGCCCGAGGCCACGCCGTGGAGGAAGGGCCGCTCGCCCAGCTTCGGCTCCACCATGTGCTGCTCCACGCGCGGCGAGAGGCTGCTTTGTGCGTTGGCGGCTGCACCGGACAAAGCGATGGCGGCACCGGCGGTACCGGTGGATTGCAGGAAGCGGCGGCGGTTAACTGCGCTGCCCGTGTTCTTAGAATTATTAGACATGGTTGAAAGTTTTCTCATGTCTAATGGGTGTGCAACCGTTTCCTGCCCGATTCCATAAAATGTTCTTGTTGTTTTAACCGGTGGTTTACTTGGGCGGCCTCCTGCGGTCCTGCCGCGTCTGGCGGTTGGGCGGTTTCGAGGGGCTTTCGCCGGCTTCTGTGGCTTAGGTCCATTCTGATCGGGCTGATTTGAGGCCTTTAGGGCTGAATTGAGGGGTCCATTCGCTCAGATCGGCCCGATCACCTTGGACCTAAGGTGTGCGGGTCCAGTAAGCCAAAGGGGTGACCGGCTCGAAAAGGTGCGCCCAAAGCGGTCCAGTCCTTTCGAATGCGGCTCAGTAGGCTAGAGAGTATGAGTGAATTTAGCCAAATTAGCCAGTGGCCCGCGGATACGGTGGCCGGAGCCTTGCTGCACCGCGGCGAGGTGCAAGAATCGGTGGGGGAAACCGCCCACGAGTTTCCGGTGGCATCGGTAACCAAGCTGGTCGCAGCCTACGGCGTGATGCTGGCCGTGGAAGAAGGAGCCGTTGAGCTAGAGCAGCCCGCCGGCCCAGAGGGCTCCACGCTGGAGCATCTGCTTGCACACGCCTCTGGCATTTCCTTTGATTCCCGGGAGCCACAAAAGCCGGTGGGCGAGCGCCGCATCTATTCCTCGGCCGGTTATGAGTGGGCCGCGGATACCGTGGCCGAAGCTACGGGCATGGACTTTGACGGGTACCTGCGCGAAGGCATACTGGCCCCGCTGGGTATGAATTCCACCCGGCTCGAAGGTTCGGCCGGCCATGGGTTGGTCTCCACAGTGGAGGACCTCGCGGCCTTTGCTGCGGAAGTCCAGAATCCACAACTCCTGCACCCTTCCACCGTGGCCGATATGCGCCGCGTGCACTTCGGCGGATTGCGCGGCATCGTTCCGGGCTACGGCAGCTTCAAAGACTGCACCTGGGGCTTAGGCTTTGAAATCCACGGCGATAAGGATCACTGGATGGGCGCCCTGCCTGCCGACGCCGTCGGTCACTTCGGCATGTCCGGCACCTACCTATGGGTCGCCGGCGACTATGCCATGGTCGCGCTCACCAACCGCGACTTTGGTGAGTGGTGCAAGCCGCTCTGGCACGATACGAATACCGCCATCTGGAACTCTTTATAATCTGCCCGCTTCGGCGGAACGAGCGCCTTCCACTGGGGGATTGGAGTGGTGGAAGGCTCCCCCGTGGGGCGGGGAGAAGTCGGGGAATTTCGTGCGAAATGTCGCCATCCGGCGCGGGAGACCGGCGTGAGCACACGGGCGGCGGTTGCGTGAGATCCTAGTTGCTCTTTCTGGTGTGTGAGCAGGGCTTCTGTTTCCTGCCGCAGTGAAAGGCAAGGATTTTCTCAGTAAACTCCAAATTTCACATTTGTAACACTGGTTTCACCTGCAACTTTAGCCCCAGTCTGTACCTAGGGTTGAGGTTTAGCGAACGGGGGTTGAAGTGAAAGTTGAGGGTTGTAGGGAGGGGTGTGACGCAGGAAAATTATAAGCAGACGCATCAGACAGTTCGTTGGGGAAGACGAAGCTCGTCTTGCATCGCGCCGGGCCGGCAGGCCTCGTGCGGTGGTGATCTATGTCGAGGGAGAATCGGCTATGAATACGTGCGTTAACCCTGCGCCGGTTGAACAGCCGGCCTCCACCTCCACGTGGCCCTCCGTCAACGGTGGCGCCACCGTGGTCACCGGTGTGCTCAAGATTTCCGGGATGCCGCGCACGCTGCGCTCGGAGATTGAACACGCCATGGATCGGTGCATCCGTACCGAGTCGGAATTTATCATTCCGGGCGATGACCCACTGACCGCTCAGTGGTGCACTCGTTGGTTCCGGGATGGGCTTTCCGTAGCGGCGCTTGCCCAAGGCGGGAGCGCCTGTGCCAACGCAGGCAGCGGTATCGGTTGCCACCAGGTGCTTACCGGCACCCGCGAGGAGCTGGACGCGCTTGATTGTGTCGTGCGCTATCTCGCGCAGCGCCACGGCTTTACTGCTGCCGTGCGTCTGCCACAATAAACGCACAAAGGGGCTGGCCAGCCTAAGCTGGGTCAGCCCCTTTGAGCTGCGGTGAGCATGCAGCGCGGCTTAGTTATCCTCTGCGAACGGATCGAGGATCTTATCGGGCAGTTCGGCCACGGATTTCAGCACGGCAGAAGGGCGGTACGGGTAGCGGGAAATTTCTCGGTCATCGGAGATACCGGAGCGCACCAATACCGTGCGCATACCGGCCTCAAGGCCCGCCTTCACGTCGGTATCCATGCGGTCACCAATCATGACCGTGTGCTCCGAGTGAGCACCAATATGATTGAGCGCCGAGCGCATCATGACCGGATTGGGCTTGCCCACGTAATAAGGCTCGCGGTTGGTGGCGGCGGTAATCAGCGCCGCCACGGCGCCGGTGGCCGGCAGTACACCCTCAGGAGCCGGGCCGGTAACATCCGGGTTGGTGGCGATAAAACGTGCGCCATTGCGAATGAGATTGATGGCGTTGGTGATGGCTTCAAAGGAATAAGTGCGGGTTTCACCAAGCACCACGAAATCTGGGTCATCGTTGGTAAGGATCCAGCCTGCCTCGTGCATGGCGGTGGTCAGGCCGGATTCGCCCACTACGTAGGCCTTGCTGGAGCTTACCTGGCTGGAAAGAAAGTTCGCGGTAGCGGTAGCGGAGGTCCAGATGCGCTCAGCGGGAATGTCTAGACCAGTATTGCGCAGGCGTGCAGATAGGTCCCGCGGGGTAGACATGGAGTTATTGGTCAGCACCATGTACTCGATGTCATTGTCTTTAAGTGCCTGGATAAATTTATCGGCGCCAGGGATCATCTCACCTTCTTTGATGAGCACGCCGTCCATATCGGATAGATAAGAAATCATTGGTTATCCTCCACATACTCGGCGATATCGCCGATGGTTTCGCTGTTGAGCATCGTCTCCTCAGAAAAACGCACCTGGAAGGCCTCTTCCGCGCGCACGGTGAGCTCCACCAGATCGAGCGACTCTATCCCGATATCTTTCAGGCGGGTCTCGCGGCCCATGTCTTCCTCGGTCCCGGTGACCTTGTGGATGAGTGCGATGAGCTGGCCGAGAGTATCTCGCTCCGGCTCCTTGTCCGGCGCACTCGCATTGAACTTTGCCTGCAATTGGGCACTGAGGTCGTTTGCCATGCCCACCAGTCTAGTATTGATCCCGTTATGGCATTGAGAAAACGTTCTTCCGTTGTGGCGCGTAGTTGGCTCAAGCGCCTGCGCCCCTCGCACCGCGCCGAGCTAGAAAAGCTTTATGGCGGATTGCATGATCCCTCTACCGAGCCAGGGCTTACCCACATCAGCGCGTCCGGCACCGTGGACCACGGTGGCCTAGACATCGCCTGGTATGAAGTAGGCCAGCAGGACGCCCCGGTGACGGTGGTGTTTATTCACGGCTATTGCCTGTCCTCAGAAGCCTATTATGACCAGGCCAATTACCTGCGCGGCCGCAATGCCCGCGCACTCTTGGTGGACCTGCGTGGGCATGGGCGGTCCTCCACGGTCGCCCCAGGAGAGTGCACCGTTGACGCGGCTGCCGACGACGTCCTAGCCGTCATCCGCGAACGCGCTCCCCGCGGCAACTTGGTCATCGTGGGTCATTCCCTGGGCGGCATGGTTGCCTTGAACCTCATCCGCCGTGCTCCGGCCGAGGTGTATGAGCGCATCAAGGGCGCGTTGCTGATTTCTACCTCTATGCGCCGCTTTGCAGCCAAGGGCGTGGCCCAGATTTTGCAATCCAAGTCCCTGCACGCGCTCTACCGCCTGTGCCTGCGCCTGCCCGGCCGCGTCGATAACGCCCGCTTTGAACTTGCCCGCTTTATCGCCCCGCTTTTTGCCGTGACCCTAGCCGGCTTTCCCCAGATGGAGAAGCTGCAGTTCCACGTTGCCATGCTTCTCGATACCCCCTTGGCCTCCTACTCCGGTTTCTTCGATGACCTTTTGGATCACGCCGAGTATGGTGCCGCCGAAAGGCTGGCGAAGCTCCACGGTGAAGTAGTGGTGGGCACCGCCGATATCGTCACCCCGCGTTCGCAATCCGAAGTGCTCTGTGAGAATTGGCCCGCCGCGAGTTTGCAGACGGTGGAAGGCTCCGGGCACATGGTGATCCTCGAAGACCCTGAGGCCATCTCCGCAGCCCTCGGCGGCGTCCTCGACGCGATATAGGCAGGCCGCTCGATAGGGTCATTCTCGAGGCATGTAAAAAGGCGCCGCGGCGGGAAGCCGGCGGCGCCTTACTTGTTTTGGTGCGGGGCTAACCCGCACCAATGCGGGAATTAGTCCTCGATGTGGGTGGTAGCGGTTGGATCATCCAGCTTGAGATCCTTGGCTGCCTTCTCCACTACGGAGCGCTCAATCTTGCCCTCGCGAGCCAGGCCATCGAGTACGGCGACGACGATGGACTCGGCATCGATGTTGAAGTAGCGGCGTGCGCCCTCGCGAGTATCAGAGAAGCCGAAGCCATCCGCGCCCAAGGTGATGTAGGTGCCTGGGACGTACGGGCGGATCTGCTCCTGCAGCTCGGTGGTGAAGTCAGAGACGCCAACGAACGGGCCCTCGTAGCCCTTGAGCTGGGAGGTAGCAAATGCCTCGGTCGGCTCCTCACCCTTGCGCAGGGCCTCCTTGTTGCGGCGGGCACCGTCGCGGGCCAGCTCGTTCCAGGAGGTGACGGAGAAGATGGAGGCCTTGACATCGAAGTCGTCGGCAAGCAGCTGCTGCGCGCGCAGCGCCTCGTGCACGCCCACGCCGGAAGCCAAGATATTGGCAGCAATGGAGCCGCCCTCAGCGGTGTTGAAGTGGTAGATGCCCTTGTGCAGGCCCTCCACGTCCAAGTCCTCCGGCTCGGCCGGCTGGTGCACCGGCTCGTTGTAGACGGTGAGGTAGTACATGATGGCCTCATGGTCCTTGCCGTACATGCGCTCAATACCGCGGGTGACCAGGTGCGCCACCTCGTAGCCGAAGGCCGGGTCATAAGAAACCACGGCCGGGTTGGTAGCGGCCAGGACAGGGGAGTGGCCGTCCATGTGCTGCAGGCCCTCACCGGTCAGGGTGGTGCGGCCGGCGGTAGCGCCGATAATGAAGCCGCGGCCCATCTGGTCACCAGCCGCCCAGAAGGCATCGCCGGTGCGCTGGAAGCCGAACATCGAGTAGAAGATGTACAGCGGAATCATGGCCTCGCCCTGGGTGGCATAGGACGTAGCTGCCGCGGTGAAGGAGGCAGCGGCGCCGGCCTCAGAAATGCCCTCGTGCATGATCTGGCCGTCGGTAGCCTCGCGGTAGGACAGCATCAAGTCATGGTCAACCGGCACGTAGTTCTGGCCGCGTGGGTTCCAGATCTTCATGGTGGGGAACCAGGAGTCCATACCAAAGGTGCGGGCCTCGTCCGGAATGATCGGCACAACGCGCTTGCCCAGCTCCTTGTTGCGCATGATCTCCTTGAAGGTGCGCACCAGGGCCATGGTGGTGGCTACTTCCTGCTTGCCGGAGCCCTTGCGCACGGAGCGCAGCTTATCCAGCGCAGGTGCCTCAAGCGGGGTGAAGTCCTCACGGCGCTCCGGCAGGAAGCCGCCGAGCTCTTTACGACGCTCCAGCATGTACTTGATCTCCGGGGAATCCTTGCCCGGGTGGTAGTACGGCGGCAGGTACGGATCCTTCTCCAGCTCCGCATCGGAGAACGGAATCTCCTGCTTATCGCGGAAGCGCTTCAGATCATCCAGGGTCAGCTTCTTCATCTGGTGGGTAGCGTTGCGGCCCTCGAAGTTGTGGCCCAAGCCGTAGCCCTTAATGGTGTGCGCCAGGATGACGGTTGGCTTGCCGGTGCCCTTGTTCTCCAGCGCGCGAGCGTAGGCAGCGTAGACCTTGCGGTAATCGTGGCCGCCACGGCGCAGTGCCCAAATCTCATCATCGGACATGTCTTCTACCAGCTTGGCCGTGCGCTCATCGCGGCCGAAGAAGTGCTCACGCACATAGGCGCCATCATTCGCCTTAAAGGTCTGGTAGTCACCGTCGGAGGTGGTGTTCATGACGTTGACGAGGGCACCCTCGGTGTCCTTTTCCAGCAGCTTATCCCAGCCGCGGCCCCAAATAACCTTGATGACCTCCCAGCCAGCACCGCGGAAGAAAGACTCCAGCTCCTGGATGATCTGGGTATTGCCGCGAACCGGGCCGTCAAGGCGCTGCAGGTTGCAGTTGACCACGAAGGTGAGGTTATCCAGCTCGTAGAGGGATGCGATCTGCAGCAAACCGCGGGATTCTGGCTCGTCCATCTCGCCATCGCCCAAGAAAGCCCATACGTGCTGCTTGGAGGTGTCCTTGATGCCGCGGGTCTCCAGGTACTTATTAAAGCGTGCCTGGTAGATAGCGTTAATCGGGCCCAAGCCCATGGACACGGTGGGGAATTCCCAGAACCATGGCATTAGACGCGGGTGCGGGTAGGACGGCAGGCCCTCGCCCTCACCGCGGGAGACCTCTTGGCGGAAGCCGTCCAGATCCTTTTCGGTCAGGCGGCCTTCCATGTATGCGCGCGCGTACATTCCGGGGGAAGCGTGGCCTTGGAAGAAGACCTGGTCGCCGCCCGAAGGATCGTCCTTGCCCTTGAAGAAGTGGTTCAGGCCGACCTCGTATAGCGGGGCAGCGCCTGCGTAGGTGGAGATGTGGCCGCCCACGCCAATGCCCGGGCGCTGTGCGCGGTGCACCATGATGGCTGCGTTCCAGCGGATCCAGCGGCGGTAGCGCTTCTCCAGCTCCTCATCACCTGGGAACTCCGGCTCCATGGTGGTGGGGATGGTGTTGACGAAGTCCGTAGACGTCAACGACGGCACCTCAACGCGCTTCGCAGTAGCGCGCTCGAGCAGGCGCAGCATCAAGTAGCGTGCGCGCTCCGGATCGGAGTGGTCCAGCAGACCATCGAGGGAGTCCATCCACTCGCGGGTCTCTTCTGGATCATTATCGTGAAGATACGATGCAACGCCGTCGCGGATGAGGGGGAAGTTGGAGTCGCCCTGGTGGGCGTCCTTCTCGGCCATTTAAACCTCCTATTTAAGGGTCTGCACAGTTTGCCTACTAGGATACGCGCTCACAGATCCACAGTCGTTGTGAAGTCCGACTTAAGGGGACGTGCGGTACGTTACATTGCCATAACCAGTACCTTTGCAAAGTTTGTTGGGGTAAAAGAGGGTAGTTTGCTAACTCTGTGGAGCCAGCTGCGTTGGTGGCAGGGCCTGCAAAATGGGGGAATTGCGGCCCTTAGGCGGGTAAAAGGGGCCGGTGGACGTTAAAATGCTTCTATTAAGCCGCGATTTACCCGCAGGATGCGGGCGATACGCGGACCAGACATTCACTAAAATAGGAAGGAAATGCATAGTGGCTGACGCTGCAGTCAAGCTCGGAATCAAGGAAGGGCAAATCGCCCTGGAGCTTGGTTGGGACGAGGATTGCGATACCGCAATCTCTGAATCGATCGAGGCCGTGCTCGGCGATGACTTCTTGGAAGAAGAAAATGACGAGCTGTGCGATGTAGTCCTTCTTTGGTGGCGCGAAGAAGACGGCGACCTTGTGGATGGACTGGTGGACGCGAGCCGCCCGCTGGCCGATAACGGTGCAGTCTGGCTGCTTACTCCAGGTGCCGGCAAGCCGGGAACCGTAGAGCCTGGGCTCATCTCTGAGTCCGCTCAGCTGGCAGGCCTAGTGCAGACCAAGGCGGAGCGCCTAGGCGAGTGGCAAGGCTCGTGCTTGGTGCAGCGCGGCTACACCAAGAAGTAGGGCTTTACCTGCCGATTTGTGTTGCTTTAGCAACCTGCGCTACTGTTTCTAACAGCGCAAGAGCGCATGCGGCTTTAGCTCAGCTGGAAGAGCAATTGGTTTACACCCAATAGGTCGGGGGTTCGATCCCCTCAGGCCGCACAAGGTCAGAGCCCCTTTTCGAGAAATCGGAAAGGGGCTCTTTCATATACCCACGACAACGCCACGACAGGGTTAAGGGTCAAAATGTGGGGTTAAGGGTCAAAATGTGTGTCTGGTTCGGCGTGTCGGTGGGGGTTAGATTTGCCAGCTTCCAGGCCGGCTGACTGGGCGTAGACGGTGTAAGTGAAGTCCTAGTCGTTGGGATAATCAGTACGGCCGACGGTGCGCTAGGAAACACCGGCTAGGCAGCTTCTACTACGCAACCGTCCCAACGTGCGCGGCACTAGAGCCAATTCTTTGAGCTAGTTCCGTTCAGGTTGTCGGCGCAGCGCAGCAGGCGATGGGCTGGGCAAATACTGCTGCATTGGGGGGTGTCCCTATGTTTTTGTCAAGTGCCAGACCGATGTTGACGAGCACAGTCTTGGGAGTAGTTTCTTAGGCGTGCCTAGGAGCCGGCCAGCGTGTGCTGGTCGGCTTCGTCTTTGGGGCTTTATGCGGCGACGGGGCGTGGCGGGATTTCGCGGAAGAACTCCTTGTTTTTCAGCATCGCGTAGATGACATTGCATCGGCGTCGTGCCAGGCAGATGACTGCTGCGTTGTGGCGTTTTCCTTCAGCGCGTTTGCGTTCGTAATACCGCCGTGACGGTTCGTGGCTGCGGATAACTGCGAATGCGGAGTAGAACAAGGCGTTTTTCAGTCGTTTATTGCCTGACCGTGCCGGGAATTCACCTCTGATCGACGAACCGGATCGTCTAGTCACGGGTGCTATTCCAGCATAAGCAGCTAAGTGGCCAGCACTAGCGAAGTCGGAGCCATCACCGATCGCAAGAAGGATCTGCGCTGCGGTCTTGATGCCGACTCCGGGCATACTCATCAAGACCTCACAAAGAGGGAAATCAGCGAGCATCTCTTCAACCTGCTCAGCAATGGTGTTTCGTTGCTCTTTGAGGGCCTGGATGTTTGCAGCCAGTTGAGGAATTACTAACTCGGCGGCATCGCTTCCAGGCACGGTGACTGTTTGAGCTTTCAGCGCTGTAAAAATGTCGTCTACCAGCGGGGTGGGGTCTTTACGTGTGCGCTTGATCATCCAGTTCAACACTCGTTGGTATCCGGCTCTTTTTAGCCCCTGCGGTCCCTTGTAATGGATCAATAATTCCAGGATCGGCGTGCGAGTCAGGGTGCTACCAGCAAAAACTCGTTCCAGGCTGGGGTAGATCTGGGTGAGGACACTGCGAAGCCGATTGACAGTGCGAGTGCAATCGCGGGCGATGTCATCATCGAAGCCGGACAGCATCTTTAGGGCGGAGAGTACCTCATCATTGCGGTCGACGGCACGTAGCGTGTGGGGCATTGTGCGGGCGGTGTCGGCGATGATGAATGCGTCGCGTTTGTCTGTTTTTGCACGTCCCGGATAGAGATCTGCAGCTTTGCGCATCGCAAGACCTGGCAGGTATCCGACTTCGCAACCGCAGTCCCGGGCTACAGCAATCGGTAGTGCGCCGATGGTGTTGGGTTGGTCGACGATCACGAGCACGGTGCCAAGCTTCTGAAGCTGGTGAAAAACGCCTGCTAGTTCGGATTCGAGTTGAGGCAACGGTTTGTCGAAGACCTTGTTGCCATCACGGTCTAAGGCGCAGGCGTGGTGTTCAGATTTGCCGACGTCTAACCCAAGGAATATGTCGATGGAATGCTCCGGAGACATGATGAGCTCCTAGAAAACGAGATGGGTATGGCGTTGTTCCAGTCGCTGGTGTCATGACCTTCGTTGCAAGCACCCACGTTACAAAGAGACCTAGTTTAAAACTGGCCGTGTCCCTATCAGCTGTCATCGAAAGTCCTGGCACCCGGCGGCAACACCCCCCGGATTATGGAAACTACAGGGCAGGTAAGCCATACCGGGACCAGCGACTATCCCCATTATCGGGGACACTCACAAGGTAACGGGAATGCGACCGGGGAAGCCCAACGCATGTGGGCCTCGAGCATTCGCGTTTTAGCGCTTCAGCCCCGCGATCATGGTCTTCAAGTTGCTGCGCAGGAAATCCTCGTAGGTTCCCGCGACCGTGCCCGGCTTGCCGAGCTCATCGGAGTGCAGTGGCTCGTCGAAGATCGGAATCCCGGCCTCCTTCGAGACGGTCTTCATGGGGCGCGTATCCACGTTCGACTCCACGAACAGGTGCTTCGGGCGCTTGTCCTTCAGCTGGCGCACGAGGTGTCCGATCTGCGCGGGGGAGCCGTTTTCATCCGTGTCGATCTGCCAGATATACAGCTGCTCCATGCCGTAGGTGTCGACCATGTATTGGAAGGCATGTTCACTGGCCACGAGCACACGATCCTCCTTCGGCAGCGCACCGATCTGCTCGCGGTAGTCGGCGTCGATGCTCTCCAGCATGGCCTTGTACTCCGCCCCCTTCTCCTCGATGTGCTCGGCACGCTCGGGCAGGGCCTCGGCCAGCGCCGCGGTCACGTTCTCGGCCATCGCGATGCCGACGGTCGGGTCCAGGAAGGCGTGCGGGTTGATCTCCTGGTTGCCCTTTTCGTCCTTGAGGTACTTCGGTTCCACGCCCTTGGTGGCCTCGACCATCTGGGAATCGTCCAGGCCCGCGGTGTTTTTCAGTTTCGCGAGCCAGCCGTGCTCACCGCCCTCGAGGTTCAGCCCGTTGTAGAACAGCAGGTCGGCGTCGCTCGTCGCATCCAGGTCCGCGGGCAGGGGGTCGTAGTCGTGCGGGTCCGTGCCGGTCGGCACGAGGTTATGGACGTCCACCGCCTCGCCGCCGATCTCCTCCACCAGGTCCGCCAGCAGCGTGAAGGTGGTGACGACGTTCAGCTGCTCACCGTCTGCCTTCTCCTCCGTCGAGAAGGTCACGGCCCCGAACACGAGGGCACCGCCCACCAGGAGGGCCAACAGCGCGGCCAGTGGCTTATTGCCCAGCGAGCGAGCAATCAGTCCCTTGCCTGGCGCGAAGAGGAAAGCCAGCAGGAACAGCGCGCTGGCGGTCAGCACGATCGTCACGCCGGAGGACACGTTGTAGCTATAGCTCAGGAACAGCCCCACTACGGAGCTGAGCGCCGAGATCGCCACTGAAAGCCCGATCATCACTCCCAGCCGGTTCGTCAGCAGGTACGCCGCCGACGCCGGAGTAATCAGCAGGGAGACCACCAGGATCACGCCCACCGTCTGCAGGGAAATGACCGTCACCAGCGTGAGCACCACCATCAGCCCGTAGTGGATTGCCCGCACGGGCACGCCAGCCGACTGCGCCATGACGGGGTCGAAGGTGCTGAGCTTGAGCTCCTTGTAAAAGACCAGCGTGAGAATCAGCACGGCAGCGGCAATACCGATCGAGAGGTTGCGGTCGGCGTCCTGAACGGTCAGGACGTTGCCGAAGAGGATCTCCGTCAGATCCGTCGCCGTCTGCGCTTTCGCCATGAGCAGCACGCCGATCGCGAAGAAGGTGGAAAAGACGATGCCGATCGCCGAATCGTTCTTCACAGTGGAGCGTTCGCCGATCAGCCCGATCGCCAGTGTGGCGAGTAGACCCGCGACCACCGCCCCGAGGAAGAGGTTCGTGCCGAGCAGGTAGGAGGCCGCGACCCCCGGTAGTACGGCGTGCGAGATGGCGTCGCCGATCAGGGCCATGCCGCGCAGCACGATGAAGCTGCCGACGATGCCGCAGGCCACGCCCACGATCACCGAGGTGATCAGCGCGTTTTGCAGGTAGCCGTGGCTGAGTAGTGAGTCGAGGAACTCCGCGATCATGCTGTCTCCTCCTGGAGGGCTGCCTGCCGTGGCGTGGGGTGGGCTGGTGCTGACGGCTCGCGGATGACGAGCGCGCCGAAGGCCTTCTGCAGCACGTCGGGGACGAAGACCTCCTCGGTGGGACCCGCCGCGACGAGCTCGCCGTTGAGGACGATGAGGTCGTTGTAGTAGCCGCGCACCGTGTTCATGTCGTGGTGCACGACGACGACGTGCTTGCCCGCGTCCGCCATCTGCCGCAGCAGGGTCACGATCGTCTTCTCGCTGGGGACGTCGATGCCGACGAAGGGCTCGTCCAGGAAGATGTACTCCGCGTCCTGGACGATGGCGCGGGCAAAGAGGACGCGCTGGAACTGTCCGCCCGAGAGTTCGCTGATGTGGCGGTGGCGAAAGTCCCACATGTCGACGTCCTTGAGAGCCTGGGTGGCTGCTTCGCGTTCGGCCTTGCCGGGGCGGTGGAAAAGACCCAGGCGCGGGTAAGTGCCCATCAGGACGGTGTCGAAGACGCTGGTGGGGAAGTTGCGGTCGAGGTCAGAGCGCTGCTCGATATAAGCGATTGCGCGGCGCTGCTCGGCGGGGGCCTTGCCGTCGAGGGTGACGGGGTAGCCGGCAGGGGCGCCGGTGGGGCCTGTGCCGTGGACGTTGTGTTTGTCCAGGATCTGGAGCATCGCCTTCATGAGGGTGGATTTGCCTGAGCCGTTGGGGCCGATGATGCCGTGCATGCCGGGGGAGTCGAGGGTGAAGCTGATGTTCCGAATCGCGGTGTTCGCGCCGTAGCTCACGCTCAAGTTCTGGACGCTAATACTCATGGCAGCCAAGAATAGCGTTCAGTTCAATGAATCACCAAATTCAATGTATTGAACTTTGGGGTGGGGTGGTGTTGGGGGTGTCCCTATGTTTTTGTCAAGTGCCAGACCGATGTTGACGAGCACAGTCTTGGGAGTAGTTTCTTAGGCGTGCCTAGGAGCCGGCCAGCGTGTGCTGGTCGGCTTCGTCTTTGGGGCTTTATGCGGCGACGGGGCGTGGCGGGATTTCGCGGAAGAACTCCTTGTTTTTCAGCATCGCGTAGATGACATTGCATCGGCGTCGTGCCAGGCAGATGACTGCTGCGTTGTGGCGTTTTCCTTCAGCGCGTTTGCGTTCGTAATACCGCCGTGACGGTTCGTGGCTGCGGATAACTGCGAATGCGGAGTAGAACAAGGCGTTTTTCAGTCGTTTATTGCCTGACCGTGCCGGGAATTCACCTCTGATCGACGAACCGGATCGTCTAGTCACGGGTGCTATTCCAGCATAAGCAGCTAAGTGGCCAGCACTAGCGAAGTCGGAGCCATCACCGATCGCAAGAAGGATCTGCGCTGCGGTCTTGATGCCGACTCCGGGCATACTCATCAAGACCTCACAAAGAGGGAAATCAGCGAGCATCTCTTCAACCTGCTCAGCAATGGTGTTTCGTTGCTCTTTGAGGGCCTGGATGTTTGCAGCCAGTTGAGGAATTACTAACTCGGCGGCATCGCTTCCAGGCACGGTGACTGTTTGAGCTTTCAGCGCTGTAAAAATGTCGTCTACCAGCGGGGTGGGGTCTTTACGTGTGCGCTTGATCATCCAGTTCAACACTCGTTGGTATCCGGCTCTTTTTAGCCCCTGCGGTCCCTTGTAATGGATCAATAATTCCAGGATCGGCGTGCGAGTCAGGGTGCTACCAGCAAAAACTCGTTCCAGGCTGGGGTAGATCTGGGTGAGGACACTGCGAAGCCGATTGACAGTGCGAGTGCAATCGCGGGCGATGTCATCATCGAAGCCGGACAGCATCTTTAGGGCGGAGAGTACCTCATCATTGCGGTCGACGGCACGTAGCGTGTGGGGCATTGTGCGGGCGGTGTCGGCGATGATGAATGCGTCGCGTTTGTCTGTTTTTGCACGTCCCGGATAGAGATCTGCAGCTTTGCGCATCGCAAGACCTGGCAGGTATCCGACTTCGCAACCGCAGTCCCGGGCTACAGCAATCGGTAGTGCGCCGATGGTGTTGGGTTGGTCGACGATCACGAGCACGGTGCCAAGCTTCTGAAGCTGGTGAAAAACGCCTGCTAGTTCGGATTCGAGTTGAGGCAACGGTTTGTCGAAGACCTTGTTGCCATCACGGTCTAAGGCGCAGGCGTGGTGTTCAGATTTGCCGACGTCTAACCCAAGGAATATGTCGATGGAATGCTCCGGAGACATGATGAGCTCCTAGAAAACGAGATGGGTATGGCGTTGTTCCAGTCGCTGGTGTCATGACCTTCGTTGCAAGCACCCACGTTACAAAGAGACCTAGTTTAAAACTGGCCGTGTCCCTATCAGCTGTCATCGAAAGTCCTGGCACCCGGCGGCAACACCCCCCGGATTATGGAAACTACAGGGCAGGTAAGCCATACCGGGACCAGCGACTATCCCCATTATCGGGGACACTCACAAGGTAACGGGCATCGGGAGTGAATCTTGATGGCGGAGAGCCACCTGGTTAAAACCGCCATCGGTCGAAGCTTCGGCTGTCCGATTTGTTGCATTTTGTATCTTCACCGCAGTAGCAGTGTGGTCGAACGACCGTCTTCTACCACAGATTGGCAGCCACACCGGGGTTTTAGCGTCCCAAGGCCAGATATATGCTCCCAAAGCGTATATTTGACGTTAACTCAAAGGTCAGAGCCTAAAAATCCCCGTTTCCAGACACACTTTCTGACCCTTAACCCCCACGACATCCGAGGCCTAAACGACAGCTTGTGTTGTTTTGCGGCGTGTCGAGTTAAACGACATTTTGTGTTGGTGGGCTTAGGTGGCTGGCAGCGTTAAGGAGTTAAAGCCTCGATAGCCAACTTGTGGCCACGTTATGCCCCAAGAGGGGAGGGCATAACGCATTAACGTGGCTGATTCGGGGCCTGGGCGGATGTTCAAGAAATAGCCTAGGCAGGCAGAGGCCCTAGTAGCGCTCGCGGCGGCGCTTGTTCAGCTTGGCGTAGTGATCCGGCTTGGAGTCGCCGTAGCGCGAGCGATTGCGGCGGCTGGCGGCATGCGAGGAGGACGCGGCGGGAACGGCTGGGGCGGTATCGGTGGCGTCGTCAGCGGCCGCGTGGGCGTCGCGCCGGGAGGTCGCGGGGGACGGGGCTTCTACCGGTGCGGAGCTTGCACTGGAGGCGTCCGCGGGCTCGGATGGAGTTGAGGCATCGGCATCGAGGGCGGAGAGGGCTGCTTCCTCCTCGCGCAGGCGGCGACGCTCACGGATTTCGGACCACACGAAGTAGCCCAAGCCCAGCGGGGCCATGATGCCGAAGGCAATCCACTGGTAGCCGTAGGAGAGGTGGTTGCCGCGGTCGAGCTGCGGGATCGGCATGGCGTTGAGCACGCCGGGCTGGTCGGCGGAGAGTTGGATGTAGTCGTGGGCCAAGGGGGCGTCGATAAGCGAGGCAATCTGCTCCGTATGGATGGAGTAGACCTGCTGGTAGCCCTCCTGCTTAATGGGGGCGGACTGGTGCTCGGCCTCGTCGGCGCGGATCATGCCGGTAAGTGTGGTCTCGCCAGAGGGAGCAGCAGGGATATCAGGCACGGCGTTGGCCTCGCCGGCCTTGACCCAGCCGCGGTTGACCAGGATGGTCAGGCCGGAATCGGTGCGGAAGGGCACCAGGGATTGGTAGGACGGACCGGAATCGACCGGGCGCAGGCGCAGCAGCACCTCATCCTGCGGCAGGTAATGGCCGTGCAGGGTGGCGCGGGACCACTCATCGTCCTTGATGGCGCCGTGGTCATCCACGAGGTCTTCCACCGGCTGGGGGTCAGCCTCATAGGCGTGGGTGATGAGCTCGTTGCGTTCCACAATGTCATCGTCTTTGCCCAGCTGCCACGGGGCAAGGACGGTAAAAGCAAGGTAGGAAAAGGCCACGACGAACAGCAGCAGTAGAACCCAACCCGGCTTAAGGAACGTCTTTAGCATGGGGCCTAGTTTAGTCGCGGTTAGCGCGAATCCAATCCAGCAGGCCAGGCACGGCGGCCTCGATATTCTTGCGCGTGGTTTCAAAATCCGCTGTGGAACCGTAATAGGGGTCTGCCACGTCTGCGTCCTCCGGGGAGCTGGGGTCGAAGCTGCGCATCAGGCGAATCTTGGCCGGGTCGATGCCGTGCTCAATGAGGGCTTCGCGGTGGCCCTTGTCCATAGCAATGAAAAGATCAGCGTCCATGTGCTCGGCGCCTAGCTTGGACGCGCGGTGGGAACCGCCATCGTGGCCGCCGCGGCGAAGCTCGGCAATCGCGCGCTCATCTGCGCCCTGGCCCACATGCCAGCCGCCTAGGCCGCAGGAATCTACGGTGGCGACGAGGTCTAGCATGTCCTTTTCCATTTCATCGCGCACAATGATTTCTGCCATGGGGGAGCGGCAGATATTTCCGGTGCAGACAAAGACGAGGTAAAGGCCGGAGCGGGTATCGGATTCGGTCATGCGGAAAACCCCTTCGCGCGAATAGTACTGTGGTGCGGAAGATAGGATATAGCAGTAGTAACTATTCCATGAAACGAGTATAAAGGAGCACCTCTATGTCCGCTGTGAGCGTGGGCGATGTCCGCCGCGTACTCGATGAGGCCTATCCGCCGCACCTGGCGGAAAAGTGGGATGCCGTGGGGCTTATCTGCGGTGATCCTGCCGCGGAGGTAAAGCGGGTGGCCTTTGCCTTGGACTGCACCCAGGCGGTGGCCGAGCGCGCGGTGGAGCTCGGCGCGGACATGCTCGTGGTCCACCACCCGTTGCTGCTGCGCGGGGTGGAGTCCGTGGCGGCCGATACGCCCAAGGGCAAGGTAGTGCACACGCTGGTCAGCAATGACGTTGCCCTCTTTGCAGCCCATACCAACGCGGATAAGGCGCGGCCGGGCGTAAACGACAAGCTCGCGGAGCTGGTAGGCATCAACCCCGGCCGGCCCATCGTGCCGGAGCCCCAGGGTGTGGATAAGTGGGGCGTGCACGTGCCGGTCGCCGCGGCCGAGGAAGTAAAGCAGGCGCTTTTCGACGCCGGCGCGGGCCACATTGGCGCCTACTCGCACTGCTCCTTTGACATCGCCGGCACGGGCCAATTCCAGCCGGAAGAGGGCGCTGACCCTACCGAGGGCACGATTGGCGCGCTGCACCGCGGCGAGGAAATCCGCGTCGAGTTCGTCGCCCCAGCCGCACTTCGCTCCTCCGTGCTGAAGGCCCTGCACACCGCCCACCCTTATGAGGTGCCGGCCTATGACATCACGGAAACCGCCGGCCACCAGGACCTGGACAAGGCGCTCGGCCTGGGCCGTGTGGGAGAGCTGCCGCAGGAGATGACCCTGCGCGAGTTCACCCAGCAGGTGGCTAATGCCTTGCCGGAGACCGCTTGGGGTATCCGCGCCGCCGGCGATCCGGACCGGAAAGTGCGTACGGTGGCCGTGTCTTCCGGTTCGGGAGATTCTTTCCTCTCTGCGGCCGCGAAGCTAGGCGTGGACGTGTACGTTACCTCGGATCTGCGCCACCACCCGGTGGATGAGCACCTGCGCGCCGGCGGCCCCGCTGTTATCGATACCGCCCACTGGGCCAGCGAATTTCCGTGGACGGCCCAGGCGCGCGATATCGTAGAGAATGCTTTAGAACTGGATACGGAAATTATTAGCCTGCGCACCGACCCGTGGACTATCTCTGCGCACCCAAAGGAGTCATAAGTGAAACTATCGCAAGAACTACAGCCGGTACTGCTGGAACTGGCCAACCTGGAACGCTCGCAGGGCCATGGCGCCGAGAAGGAAATCCCGGAACAAGCCGAGTATGACAAGGCCAAAGAGGAGCACAAGCGCCTGCTCGATGCCTCCGGTTCTGCACAGATGGCCGTTGATGACATGGAGACTGAAATCCTGCGCATCCAGGCCGATGAGCGCAAGCTGCGCCAGCGCGAGCGCGATGATAAGCGCCAGCTCGGCGCCGCAGTAGACCCAGAAACCCGCAAGGATCTGGAGCATGATCTCTACGCGGCCAAGTCCCGCATCGCAGACCTCATGAGCGAGCTGCAGGAGGCGCATAACGAGGTGCACGCGCTGCGTTCCAACCTGGACGTCCACGGCGCGCGCGTTTCTGATTCCGAGCGCAAGCTGGAAAAGCTGCGCCGTGCGGCCGAGGCTGCTAAGGAAGCGGCCGCCAATCAAGAAGATCCGGCCGTGCGCATCGGCGAGCTGCGCGACCAACTGCCCGCCGGAGTGCTCAGCGAGTACGATACCCAGCGCGAGGAAAATGGCGTAGGCGCCGCCCAGTTCAAGGCCAACCGTGCCTGCGGCGGCTGCTTCATCGTCTTGCCGCCGGCCGAGCAAAACGCTGTGCGCAATGCCCCGGCCGATGAGCTGCCGCAGTGCGGCGATTGCGGCTCCTACCTGGTGCGCTTGGTCTAATGAAGGTCATCATCTACGCCGATGGCGGCTCCCGCGGCAACCCCGGAGTAGCCGGTTCCGGCACCGTTATCTATGACGGCAGCGGGCAGCGCATCCTGCGCGAGATTGTCTACGTGGTAGGTACCAAGTCAACCAATAACGTCGCCGAATACAACGGCCTGTTGCGCGGGCTCGAAGCTGCCACCGAGATGGGCGCTACCGAGGTGGAATTCCACATGGATTCCAAGCTGGTGGTGGAACAAATCAACGGCCGCTGGAAGATCAAGCACCCCGATATGCAGAAGCTGGCCCTGCGCGCCCGCGAGTACATCAACGGCTTTTCCTCTTTCAGCCTGGACTGGGTGCCGCGCGCCAAAAACAAGGTGGCAGACGCCCTGTCTAATGACGCCATGGATGCCGCGGCCGCCGGGCACCCCGAAGGCATCGTTGCCGGCGAAGAAGACTCCGAGCCAGCACCAGCCGCGGAACAGGACACCACCGCGCCGCACCCCACCGATTGGCTGGGGGACCGCGGACCTACCACCCGCTTTATCTTGCTTCGCCACGGGCAGACGGAGATGTCGGCTGCCAAGCAGTACTCGGGGCGCGCCAATCCGGGCCTTACCGAGCTTGGCCAAAAGCAGGCGCTCGCCGCGGCGCAAGCGCTTGCCGACGCCGACTTTGACGCCATCGTCTGCTCGCCCCTGCGCCGCTGCCAAGAGACCGCGGCGGCCGTGGCCAATGGCCGGGATATCGAGGTAGAGACCGTCGAAGGCCTCATCGAGGTGGACTTCGGTGCGTGGGAAGGCAAGACCGCAGCCGAGGCCCACCAGCGCGATCCGGAATTACACGAGGAATGGCTGCATGATGCGAGCGTCGCCTGTCCGGGCGGCGAATCGCTGCAGGCGGTCAACCGCCGCGTGCGCACCACCCGCAAGGAGCTCCAAGAGCGCTTCGCAGGAAAGACCGTGCTGGTGGTCAGCCACGTCAACCCAATTAAGTCCTTCATCCGCCAAGCACTCGATGCCGGCCCTGCCACCTTTGGGCATCTCTTCCTCGACCTGGCTGCCATTTCGCGGGTGGAATTCTGGGAAGGCGGCTCTATGGTGCACGGATTTAACGATGTGGGCCACCTGGCAGGCCTGCGCTAGAATAAAGAACGCGAATGAGCCGGCCGGGTGATCGCGTCGCTTCATACGGGCAGCCACGTGCTGCCGCGTGGGCGCCGAGGAAAGTCCGGACTCCACAGAGCACGGTGGTTGCTAACGGCAACCCGGGGAAACCCGCGGGCAAGTGCAACAGAAAGTAGACCGCCTTGTACCTCCACTTGGTTTCGGCCACGTTGGAGCCACAAGGTAAGGGTGAAACGGTGCGTTAAGAGCGCACCAGCACCGTCAGTGATGGCGGTGGCTGGGTAAACCCCACCGGGAGCAAGGCATCACGGCCCCGCCACGTTGCGGGGCCCGATCAGGCGTTTTAAGGCTGCTCGCTCGAGCCTGAAGGTAGCTGCTGGAGCCAACTGGCAACGGTTGGTCTAGATGGATGTTCACCGCGCGGTGCTCCCCAGGGAGTGCCGCGGTTAGACAGAATCCGGCTTATAGGCCGGCTCATTCGCCCTACTACGTTTATGGTGGTGGGCATGAAGCTCTACGCCGCCCCGCTCGATTTCCGCGCCATTGCCACAGAATTTTCGGTGGCCACCGATTTTCCGGCAGAGGTCACCGCCCAGGCCGCCCGCGCGCAGGACCGATACGCCGACTCGCGCCGCGACGCCCGCGACATTCCCTTCGTGACCCTGGATCCCGCCGGTTCCATGGACTTGGATCAGGCGGTCTACATCGAAGAACGCGAGGGCGGATACCGCGTCTTTTATGCCATCGCGGACGTTGCTGCTTTCATCGAGCCCGGCAGCGAGCTGGAGCGCGAGTCGTTCCGCCGCGGCCAGACCATCTATCTTCCCGATGAACCCGCGCGCCTGCACCCACCGGAGCTTTCCGAGGACCGAGCTTCGCTGCTGCCTGGCACCGATAAGCCGGCCGTGTTGTGGACCTTTGACTTGGATGGCAATGGCGAGGTGGAGTCCTTCCACGTAGAGCGCGCGCTCATTTACTCCCAGGCCCGCCTGGATTATGAAGGCGCGCATGCGGATCTTGCGGCCGGCAACCTCCACCCATCTATTGCACTGCTGCCAGTGGTCGGACGGCTGCGCCAGGAATCCTCCCTGCGCCGCGAGGCCATTTCCTTGCGCCTGCCCTCCCAGCGCGTGGTGGAAAATGAGGACGGTACCTTTGAGCTCATCATCGAGCCGCGCTATGAGGTCATGGACTATAACTCCGAAATTTCCCTGTTGGCTGGCATGTGCGCCGGGCGTCTCATGCAGGAAGCTGGCGTGGGCTTCTTGCGCACCCTGCCCGGGGCTGAACCGGAGCATGAGCGCCAATTTCGCGCCGAGGCGCAGGCCCTAGGCTTTGCGCTTGGCGACGCCCCCATTCCCCAATTCCTGCTCACCGTCGACGCCGATTCTCCGCGCGGCATGGCCGTCATGCGCGAGGCCCAGAGCCTTTTGCGCGGAGCCGACTATGCCTGGTTAGGCGAGCAGGAGGCGCAGGTACACGCCGGTATCGGTGGCTACTATGCCCACGTCACCGCGCCGCTGCGGCGCCTTTCCGATAGGTTCGCCACGGAAGTCTGCCTAGCGCTGTGCGGCGGTTATGAGGTTCCCGAGTGGGTAACAGGCAGCGCTACGGAGGTCATCGGGGCAATGCGTTCGACCTCGCAGCTCGCCTCCCAAGTGGATAAGGCCTGCCTGAACCTGACAGAGGCCACCGTGCTGCGACCTTGGCTCGGTACCAATTTCCCAGCCACTGTGGTCCGCGGCGATCCGAAGCGGGACAGGGCGCGGATTTTCGTACCGGAGCCACCCGTCTTCGCCCAATGCGTGGGCGCACCGGAAACCGGCAGTGAAACCACTGTCTCGCTGGTGACGGCGGATACCGATTCGCGCGAGGTTCTTTTTGCCTGGCCGGCCGACTAGCCGGCAAGGCTCTTAGCCTTCGCCGCGGGCGGCCTCGCCTGGCTGCAGCTCGACGACGAGCAGTCCGTCTTCAGCCAAGTCAGCTGCGAAATTGTGCGCGCTTTTCGCTGGCACATAAGCAATGACCGCGTTCGAGGTACCAGCATGCGCCGATCGACCCGCTACGGCACCGCGAACCGTGACCAACTCGGCGAGTTTTTCTGCCGAATCCAAGCCGTAGATATTGGCCAAGGAAGACTGCGACTGCAACAGGATAGGGAAGAGCTCCGCGCCGCGGTGCGAGCGCAGGCAGCGCGCAAACTTTTCTACGCGCTCAGTTTCTTCCTCATAAAAGGCCATCCACTCCGTGGCGGCGCTGATGCTCGGGCGGCCGTCCTCGCCGTAGACCTTGTGCACGGCCTTGAGCCAGTCTAGGACGCGCTGTTGGGCGTCGGGAAGCAAGCGCAGCGAATCGGTGCCGAAGGAGTGGCACGCATCATCGATAAAGCGCTGGCGCTGGCGGATATCGGCGATGGCCCTTTCCTCCTGCGCGGAAAAATCCTCCGGCACCGCCACCGCAAAGACGGACATCTCGCGCCCCACCACATGCGGGGCGTGGGTGACCGAACCATCGGCGTAGTCCATGATGCACACGCCCTCACCCGTGCTGCGCAGCGCTGCGCTGTGGCGTGCGCGCAGTGGCGGTCGCGCTGCGAAGGCAGAAACGGCCTGTGTGCATACATCAGCCACCCGGGCCCTCAACGGTGCATCGAGATCCGCATCTGCGCCCATGAGCGCTAGCGCCACCGCGACGTCCGCAGCGGCATCCGCGCCTACACCCGCGCCCTCTGGAATATCGGAGGCGATGGTGATATCCGCACCGGCCGTCTCTCGGGAGAGCAACTGACGATTAATCATCGTGTGGACAATGCCACCTACGCGGGCCGCCAACCCACCTTGTGGTGCCGGTGGAATAACAGGCTGGCCTTCCGCATCCGTGGTGGGCTGTTGCGCCGTTGCCAGCTCTGCCAGCGCCTGCAGGCTAATCGAGTCATGGGCAGTCTCGCCCTGAGCTGGGTGGAAATGTACGGCCACCACGCCGTCAGTGCGCGGGCTGACGGCCGCTGCAGCGCGCAACTTTCCCACACACATGGCGACAATGCCGCCGAAGTGATCAATATGTTCACCAATGAGGGACCACGTTGCCGGCGCGCTGGCGGTATGCGTTGGAGCACTGCCTGTGAGTTCGGTATGTGCTCGGGCGGCGCGCTCGGCTACGGGCTCTGCAGGCGTTGACCACAGTGGCATGGGTGCTAAAGCTCCTTTTCCAGGTTCTGGGACCAGTAAGTCTTCGTTGCCCAACACACGCGGCGGTGCGTTTAAAGCAACGAACGCCCGCCACCTATGTGCGCGGTGGCGGGGAATACGACATGGATTCGTATAAAAGAATTGTGCTGCCCCACATTCTAGCGGGCATCAATGGGACAGCGTGGGTAGTGTGGGCACAAACCATATCAGCGGCAGCACTTAGCCGATGCCGCTGATGCAACAACTGAGAGGATAGTTTCATGAGCGATGCAGACCAGAAGTGGTTCTTTGATCCCACCACTAAGGAAGTCAGCCAAGGCAAGACCTCTGGCTGGGAAAATCGGATGGGCCCGTATGACACCCGCGAAGAGGCAGAAAACGCCATCGAAATTGCCCAAGCCCGCAATGATGCGGCAGACGCTGCAGACGAAGAAGATGACTGGAAGTAACTAACTCCCAGCCATCTCTTTTAAAGCCGTGTTTCCCAGCACCTGCCAGGGGAGCGCGGCTACTTTAGTTTCTTGCGCAGCGGCTTAAACGCGGCCTTGATGTCTTTGAAAGACTCGGCGTAATCATCAAGAGCCTTTAGGCCAATGGTTCGCTCGCGCTGGTAAAGCAGGCCGTAGCCAAAGGTATTCTCCCCACGGCGGCGAGCGGACCCTGCCAGCTCGAGCAGCTTATCGCGCGAGGTCACGGAATCCTGGAAATCACCGAGCACCGACTGCATCTGCTTGCAGGCCTTGTAGAGGCGCTTGGTCTTGAGGTTGGTAGCAGAACCAGCTGCTTCAGCTGCATAGCGCAGCTTCTTTGCTGCCTTGCGCATATCGTGGAAATAATCCTCGCGCTCGTGCAGGGACAGTTCCTGGTCATCCCAGTTCTCCACGGCCTTCTTATGGCGCTTGACCAGCTTGTTATAGGCCTTTTCAAGGTGCTGCGCCATCACGGTATCCATGTCGGCGGACTTGTCCTTGGACTTCTTTTTCTCTGGCTTCTTTTCGGCCTTTTCTGCAGCAGGTGCGCTGTCCTCGCTGGATTCGGTAGGGGTAGCGGCGTCATCTTCTGCAGAGGACTGCTCCTCTGTCTGCTCCGCATCGCTTGCTGCCGGGGCGGACTCCTGTTGCTTATCGGCCGTTGGCGGGTCTGCGAGCAGGCGATCGAGCGACTCCAGCAGCTCGAGGTAACGCTCGGAATCCAGGGCTGCGATAACGCGGCGGTGCGCGCGGCGGTAGGCGTTGCCCATATCGTGCGCAATGTGCTCGCGGGTGGAGTCATCCAAGGTGTCAGAATCCTCGGACTCCAGCAGCTTCTGCCAGCGCTCTTCCACAACTTCCGCATCGCGAGCAACGCCCAAGATGCTGGCAAGCTCCTTGAGCTCGGCTTCGATCTTGTCGATTTCTGGGCCGACAACGATGCCATGGAAGGTCTGCAGGTGGCTGCGCAGCTCGCGGGTGGCGACGCGCATCTGGTGAACCGAGTCCCACTCATCGCGGCGCACGCGAGGGTCATAATCAACTAGCTTGTCGCGGTTGGCTTGGAGCGCGGTGATGACGGCCGCGGCAGGGGAGTCTGGATCCACGTCTGGCGAAACTAGGGCTGGAGGCAGCGGTGCGTTGGCGTAGGAATCACCCAGGGCGGTCTTCAGCTTGGATGGGGAGGAAGAAACGCGCGCACCGGCACCGATGAGCAGGGAAGTGGCACGGCGAATGAATTGCGTACCTTCCTCAGTGCCAGGAAGCTCACCGGCGAGCTCTACTTCCCACTCGCGCCACGACTGCTGCTGGCCACCTGGAAGGAAGGAAAAGGCGGTGACGTGGTCATCGCAGAATTCTGCTACCGGTTTATTATCGGCATCCGCTAGGACCATCTCGGTGCGCTTGTTGTCTACTTGAGCAATCGGGGTGAGTTCGTTGTGGCGGATAATGGAGCGGACCTGGTGGAGAAGCTCCTCAGGTACTTCGTAGCAGCCATCTACAGGTTCTCCCAGCTCGGCGTGGATTTCAGTGCGGCCAGCCTCGCTAGGAATCTTGATATGCCAGCCATCATCATTACCACCGGTGCGACGGCGGAGGGTGACCTTTGCATGGGTGAGGCGGAGGTCTTCGGTGTCGTAGTAGATGGCAGAAAGCGCGTGGTGGCGCGTGTCTGCAACGTGGTCAACTCCCTCGAGGCGGGTCAGTTCAGGGAGCTGAGTGGACTCGGCTACGGAGAATTTCGCTTCAACTTCGAGAAAAGACTGTGTAGACATTCACGTACCTTTTACTTTCTAGACCAATATCTCACCGGTGATCCTACCCGTTAAGCATTCGTTTCGGTGTCGCTCCTCGCCCCCGTTCGCTAGCAGGGAACGGGAGGGAAGAATGGCCTTGAGCAGGGCAAAATTACTGCGTAATTTCTGGAACCGAACCGATCCCGGAAGCATCGCCGCCAAAGTGAGATTTATCGGCAGCGGCAATGCCATCGTTGATGCCGTGCATGCTGTTCATGGAAAGCGACATTTCCGTCAGGTTGGGGAAGAGGCGATTGCGAGTATCGATGGCATGATCGGTGCGCGCCTGCAACGCCGGAAGGGTTTGGGTAGCTACAGTCTCTGCGTGGTGTGAGCAGTACTGGGATTCCCGCAGGTTTTCTGCGATGCCGTCCTCATTTGCTTGGGTGAGCAATTCACCGATACGGGCGGCATAAGAGAGCCGGAAGCTACGGCGATAGGCGGCGGTGGAGCCGGTAGCACGGGCAATTTCTGCGCCGTCACCGTTGCGCATGAACCAATCGCATTGACGGTTGAGAGAGGCGAAGAGATCGGCGCAATGGGCGGCGTCGGCAGGGGCGCCAATCACACAGGCTAAACCCTTGTCATGAATCAGGAGAGTGGTGCATCCATTGGCGTCGGAGATGGTGCTTAACAGGGAAGCCTGGTGCTTGATATACGGCGGGTGGATGTGCACGCGGTGGGAAATGAGATGAGGCAGCTCGGAAGTAAGCAGGTCTTCGATGCGATACTTCTGCTGCAGGGACTGCGCCTTAGAAATGAGAACCTCGGCCTCATCCTCAAAGCTGGTAGATTCCGCTTTCCGTAAAAGGCCTAGAACCTTCTCGCGGATTTTGCGTTGCTTATCGCTGAGCCCGTCCTCCCGCAAGGATTCGCCGGAGGCTAAAAGCTCGGTATCGCGCAGCTTCGGTAGGTGAATGAGCTCTTTAATAATGGCGCGCAACTTATCGCGGGGAATGAAGTTTTCCTGCGGAGGGGCCATCTGTAGCCATGCTTTGCGCAGCGCAGGGGAGGTAATTCGTGCCGGCACATGGGGGCTTGCACGGTAAATAATCGGGTAGGCGTGCGGGCCTAAGACGTGTTCTAAGTCCGCCGGCGCCCAGCCTTGTTGTGCGGCGGTGACGAGGCGTTCGATTACGTGAGCAGAAAGGTCATCGCAGTGGGTGGTCATAAAGATTCGTCCTTTAAGAGGTGTACGTGTGTTCGCTTGCCCACTTAGCAAAGCATGCGCTGGAGCTGGCTCCTGCCGGAAAATCCCCCACTGGCCACCCCCTAGATACTCTTGCGACCTGCACATTTCGCCCCGGAAAAACTGTCGCATGAACTGCACATCCCTCGGGGGAGAGCCGGTAAGGTCTAAAGCATGAATAGCCAACACGAATTTGTCTTGCGCACCGTTGAGGAACGCGATATCCGCTTTATCCGCCTGTGGTTTACGGATATTCTGGGCGCCCTTAAATCCGTGGTCATGAGCCCGTCCGAATTGGAATCGGCCTTTGAAGAAGGTGTTGGCTTTGATGGTTCTTCCGTAGAGGGCTTTTCTCGCATCTCTGAGTCTGACACGATCGCCCTGCCAGATCCCTCCACCTTCCAGATTCTGCCCTTTGATATGGATGAGCCGGACCTGCAATCGGCCCGCATGTTTTGCGATATCGCACAGCCAGACGGCCAGCCCTCTATGGTGGACCCGCGCCATATCCTGCGCCGCCAGGTCACCGAGGCCGCCAACGATGGATTTACCTGCATGGCTTCGCCTGAAATCGAGTTCTATCTTTTCGAGCGCGGCCGCGAACTCACTGACTTGGTACCGACGGATAACGGCGGTTACTTCGACCAAGCAACGCACGATACCGCCCCGCTTTTCCGCAGGAAGGCAATGTTAGCGCTGGAATCGCTGGGAATTGCCACGGAGTTTAGCCACCACGAAACCGCGCCGGGCCAGCAAGAAATTGATCTGCGCCATGCGGACGTGCTCACCATGGCCGATAACATCATGACTTTCCGGCACGTGATCAAGCAGGTGGCCACCAATTCCAACGTGCGCGCCACCTTCATGCCTAAGCCCTTCGAACATTTGCCGGGCTCTGGCATGCATACCCACTTGAGCCTTTTTGAAGGCCAATCCAATGCTTTCCACGATCCGGATGATGAATTCTCTTTGTCCCAGACCGGCCGCCAGTTCATCGCCGGCATCTTGGAGCACTCCACGGAGATGTCCGCGATTGTGAATCAGTGGACCAATTCTTATAAGCGCCTGATGTTCGGCAACGAGGCGCCGGGCGCAGCCACCTGGGGAGTATCGAATCGCTCCGCGCTGGTCCGCGTTCCCACCTACCGGCTTACCAAGGAAGAATCGCGCCGGGTAGAAATTCGCTCCATTGATGCCTCGATGAACCCCTACCTGGGCTATGCGGTGCTACTAGCGGCAGGCCTGCGAGGTATCCGCGAAGGCTACGAGCTCGATGATCCGGCCGAGGACGATGTCCACCAGCTCACCCGCCGCGAGCGCCGGGCAATGGGTTACAAGGATCTACCCACCAGCTTGGATCAGGCCTTGCGAGAATTTGAAAAATCCGAGTTCATGGCAGAAATCCTGGGCGAGCACGTCTTTGAGTTCTTCCTGCGCTCCAAGTGGGATGAGTGGCACCACTATCAAAGCCAAATCACCACCTTTGAGCTGCGCAATAACCTGAACTTCTAGGAGAAAAATGCGTCCTGCTGCTGTGCCTTCACCGGCCACACTAGGCCTTACCCGCTCGCACGCTGCCCAGGATATTGAGCAGCTGGGGTGGAAGAATCCGGAATCGGTGGATCTGTTGTGGACCCTCGCTGCCGTGGGCGACCCAGACCTGGCTCTCAATAACTTGATCCGCATCTATGAACAAGCCCCAGAGCTCGATGATGCCGTGCGTTCCAATGAAACTTTGCGCGTGCGCCTCTTCGCACTCTTGGGGGCGTCGACCGCCTTTGGTGATCATCTCGCGGCGCACCCTGAACTGTGGCGAGAATTGGAAAAACCCCTTCCGCAGCCCGAAGAGATGCTGCAAAGCTTGCTTGGGGCCGTCGACGCCGAGCCCGCAGACTTTGCGGATGACATTGACCGGCCCGATCCGGCGCGCGAGGACTTGAGCGCGGCGGGTACTTACCGTGCCGGCGAGGGTGAGCATAAGCAGGCGCTGCGCACGACCTACCGCACTTTGATGATGCGCATTGCCGCCTGTGATGTGGCGGGCACCTTCCATTCACGCAAGGGCCAGACCAGGCTGCAGCCGGAGGTAGGATTCCGCCAGATTACGGCGCTGACCACCGCGCTTGCCGACGCCGCTTTGACCGCCTCCCTTGCCTGCGCCGTGCGCACCATCTATGGTGATGAACCCTTGGATGCACAGCTGGCAGTCATGGCGATGGGCAAGTGCGGCGCAGGCGAGCTGAACTATATCTCCGATGTGGACGTCATTTTCGTTGGCAGCGAGGCAACCCCTAGGGCCACGCGGCTAGCGGCGGAGTTTAATCGCATTGGATCCACCACCTTCTTCGAGGTGGATGCCAACCTGCGCCCGGAGGGAAAGTCGGGCGCATTGGTGCGCACTTTGGAATCCCACGTGGCCTACTACAAGCGGTGGGCAGAGACGTGGGAATTCCAGGCGCTCCTTAAAGCGCGCGCTATGACGGGCTACCTCCCACTAGGCCAGGACTATTTGGACCAGATCCGACCGATGGTGTGGACGGCGTCGCAGCGGGAGTCTTTTGTTGAGGACGTACAGGCCATGCGCCGCCGCGTGCTGGCCAATGTTCCCGAAGAACTCAAGCACCGCGAGCTGAAGCTAGGCGTGGGCGGCCTGCGCGATATCGAATTTGCTGTCCAGCTCTTGCAATTGGTGCACGGGCGCTCCGATGAGACGCTGCGGGCGCTTTCCACGGTGGAGGCGCTGGAGGCACTGATTTCAGCGGGGTACGTCGGCCGCGAGGACGGCACCCAGCTCATTGAAGCCTATGAGTTTCTGCGCCTGCTTGAGCACCGCCTGCAATTGGAGCGCTTCCGCCGCACACACACGCTGCCGGAAAAGGACGATGAAGAGGGGATGAAGTGGCTGGCGCGCATCGCCGGCTTTTATCCGCAGGGCACCAAGTCGGCGGCCGAGCGCATGCTCTCGCACCTGCGCCGAATCCGTCTGCGGATCTCCGAGCTGCACTCGCGCCTGTTCTACCGGCCGCTGCTTAATTCCGTGGTCACCATGTCCGCCGATGAGCTCAAGCTGTCGCCGGAGGCCGCCAAGCTGCAGCTGGCCGCGTTGGGCTATAACCACCCCGACCGCGCATTCGAGCACTTGACCTCCTTGGCGGCGGGAACCTCGCGCAAGGCACGCATCCAGGCGATTTTGCTGCCTACCTTGATGGAATGGCTGGCTGATACCGCAGACCCCGATATGGGTCTGTTGAACTATCGCAAGCTCTCGGAGGCCGCGAACGATAGGTCGTGGTTCTTGCGCATGCTGCGCGATGAAGGAATTGTGGGCCAGCGGCTCATGCACATTCTGGGTACCTCGCCGTTTACTTCTGATCTGATTATTAGCGCACCGGATTCGGTTAAGCAGCTTTCCGACGGCGCCACTGGCCCCAAACTGCTAGAAACCAAGCCCGAACAGGTTTCCAAGGCGCTGGTCAATTCCAGCAAGCGACACGCCGACCCGGATAAAGCGGTGGCGGTGGCGCGCTCGTTGCGCCGGGTTGAGCTGGCCCGCATCGCCAGTGCGGATTTGCTGGGCTTCATGCCGGTCAAGCAGGTGTGTCACGAGCTATCCACAATTTGGGATGCCGTCCTTGAGGCCGCACTTCGCGCTGAGGTGCGCGCGTGGCGCCTGGCTAACGAGGACGCAGAGCCGCCAGCGCGCATCGCCGTCATTGGCATGGGCCGTTTGGGAGGTATGGAGCTGGGATTTGGCTCAGATGCGGATGTGCTCGTCGTAGCAGAACCTAGCGAACCGGCCGGTGACTCTGGTGCGGAAGGGGAGGCCGTGAAGTGGGCCATCGGGATCGTCGATAAGCTTCGGCGCCGCCTGTCTAAGCCTTCGGGCGACCCACCATTGGACGTCGATTTGGGCCTGCGCCCAGAGGGCCGCTCTGGTGCGGTGGCGCGCACCATCTCCTCCTATGAGCGTTACTACCGCGAGTGGGGCGAGTCTTGGGAGCTGCAGGCTTTGTTGCGCGCGGCCTTCGTGGCTGGTGACAAGGAAGTAGGCGAGCGATTTATGTCCATGGTCGATAGCTTCCGCTACCCAGAAGGCGGCGCGAGCGCCTCGACCATTCGCGATATCCGGCGCATGAAGGCGCGCGTGGACAATGAGCGCCTGCCGCGCGGCGCGGACCGCAATACTCATACCAAGCTGGGGCGCGGTGCGCTCTCAGATATTGAATGGACCGTACAGCTCCTGACCATGATGCATGCTCACGAGTATGCCCAGCTGCACGATCCGTCCACACTGCGCGTGCTCGACGCCTTGGAGGAAAACGCAATCCTCTCTGCCGAGCAGGTCTCGGACCTGCGCGAAGCCTGGCTTATGGCTACCGACGCCCGCAATGCACTGGTGCTCGTGCGCGGCAAGCGCGTCGACCAGTTGCCCGGGCCCGGTCCGCAGCTGGCCCAGGTAGCCGGTGCCGCTGGCTGGCCGCCGGAGGACAACCAAGGGTTTCTAGAAAACTATCTGAAACTTACCCGCCATGCCCGGAAGGTTGTGGATGAGGTCTTCTGGGGCGAGGAGGAATCCTTCGAGCATTCTTAGAGTTAGCCTTGAAAGTCCCCGATGCGCGCATTGTGGCCTTACTTTTTGCACTTTTGGGCTCTAAAGTGGGATGGGAACAAGAAAGGACTGGCTAGTTATGTCTTTTAAGCTGCAACTCGATGTGGACAACGCCACGGTGAGCGAACTATCCGCGCTGCTTTCCGCAGCGCGTGCCGCGGGCGTGCGCGACGGTGACGCCCTCCACCTTGACGGCACCACATTGACCATCGAGGTCTCCACGCCGCGGGAGGAAAAGCCAGCGCCGCCGCGCCAAGAACCATCGCCCGATAGCTCCCGTCAGGCCCCTCGCTCGTGGGGGCGCGCCGACCGCATAGGGGAGGCCACCATCCGCTCCATCATCGACGCCCTCAATGATCGCGGCGAGAACCCTCGCGGCAATGACTACGGTTCCTTCGGCGATAGCGCTGGTTACCATGGCTAAAATCAGCGGAGTGTATCGACATAAGCTCATCTACCTGTGGGCCTTTGTAGCCGTGGCCGTCATCGTGGCTATCGCTGTCGGGGTGTGGGCCACCAATCGCGATAATCCCCCCAAGGGGACGAAGACGGTGGGCGAGGCCGTGGCTGGTGGCGTAGTCCAAGAAGACATGCCCGCACAGGTCAATGGTGCTATCAAAGGCGATGATTCCACCGACGCCAACCGCGTGACCTCCTTGGCGAAGGCGCTGGGCATCCCGCTCAATTCCGTCCCGCGGGATATTACCCAGACTGAAAACGGCAAATCCGATGTGCGCGTCTACCTCGAGCGCGAGCTCAACAGTGCGGTGGAGTCTGGTGACATCAGCGAATCCGATGAAAAGGCAGTCCTCGTAGCATTTGAGCGAGGCCTTGTGATGCCGGCCAGCGATGGCATCGTGGCCGAGAGCTATCCAGCAAACTAGCCCTTTATTTCCTCGCGAACTGGGCGCGAAAATTCAGGCAACCCGCAGCTAGGCGGCATGGCCTTGGCAGTAACTCTTCCTAAGGTAAAACATCACAAATTGGTAACGGGCAGGGTGCTCGGTGCCGAAGCCTCTGGAGGAGACTATGACTTTCAAGACCACGCTGTCGACCGCGGCGGGAGTACTCGCCGCCATTGCCATCCCCATCACCGGCGGGGTAGGGGTGGCTTATGCCGTCAATACCGTGCCGGCCGATACCATCGCCCAGTCAGTTCCGGCCGGCGACTTGGGTGGCCACCTGAAAAACTTTGGCGCGGCGGCAGCGCAGGAAGATGCGCTGCGCGTACTCGATGAACTGAATTAACCTAGGGCCCATGCTGGTTGATGCCCTAAGCCTGAAGTTTAAGCCTGATGACTACCGCGCCGAGCTGCCCATCTTCGACTACTTAGTTGATTTGGGCAGCTTCAAGTTGCGAAGCCCTGTCACCGTCTTCGTAGGTGAAAACGGCATTGGCAAATCGAGCTTGCTCGCTGGCGTAGCTAGTGATTTGGGCTGTTCACCTGCGGGCGGCCGCATGGATGACCCAGATGAAATCGTTCCTCGCAGCCCCATTCGCTGCGATACGGAGGAAGTGATCCAGCGTGCCTATTTCCTGCGCGCCGAAAAGCACGAGTACTTGATTGGACGTGGGGATTCAGCGGCCGAACGTGGCGGCCGTTCGACTCTTTCTCAGAACGTGGATTTGTCCCGCCGCTCGCACGGGCAATCCGTCTTTGACCTGCTCTATGAGCACATTAATGGCCAAGGTGTGTACATCCTTGATGAGCCAGAATCTGGGCTGTCCGTTATCCGGCAACTGGCCCTCGTAGCGGAAATCGCCCAAGCAGTTGACCGCGGCGCACAGGTCATTATTGCCACGCACTCGCCAATTCTTCTGGCCTGCCCTGGTGCGGACATTGTGGAGCTCAACGATACTGGCTTTGAGCGCATCGCCTTCGACGAAGCGGAAGCCGTGGCGGCAACCCGGGAGCTTTTGGCGGACCCTGAGGGGACCATTCGCTTTATCCTCAACCCGGAGTGATCAACCGAGGGTTTCTAGGAAACCTCCACGATGGTGACCGAAGGCCCGTCTTCGCCCGCGCGACGGCGAAGGAAGTGGGTGATGATCACACCAATCATGCCTACTACCCAAACGGCTAGCACCGCAGCCGCGGCGGCAGTGAAATCCGGCATGGAGTAATCAGGGGCGTCGGAGGAATGGTCCAACACCATGCCGAAGAGCTGCGCGCCCAACATGCCGGAGGTAAACCCACCCATATTTCCCAAGCCCGTAGCTGTGGCTACCACGGAGCGGTCCATGCGCTCACGCACGATATCGAAGCCATAGTTAGCCGTCGGTGTACACAGTGCGGTAACGAAGGACACCACCAAAATTGCGACCACACCGCTGTCGGTGCCAAAGGTAAAGAAAATCAGCCAGGTCAGTACGTGAATTGCTACGAACCCGAGGCTAAGCCACGGGCGGACATGCTGCGCGCGGGAGGAAATTTTGCCGTGCAGGGGGCCGACGAGGACCAAGAATACCGCCAGCAAGGTAAGTACCAGGCTGGACTTGGCCTTGGACATCTCCATGCCCTGGGTCATCATGGGCATGCCCCAGAGCATGACAAAGACGATGAGCGGGAGCATGCCGATGTAGTGGATGAAGTAAGCCTGCCAGGCCACCGGGGAGCGGAATACCGTTTTCAAGCGGGCGGGGATGCTGGTGGCCTGCGAGTTGGGTGGTTCCTTCTCCGTGGGAATAATCCCCAACTTCTCTGGTGAGTCTGCTACTGCCACGATGGCGGCGATGGCTACCAGGATGCCCACCGCGCCGAGGGTAACGAAGGCAGCTGTCCATCCGGCCGCACCCAGCAACCACAGGAAGGGCACCGCGGAAATGAACTGACCCATTTGCCCCAGCGACGACGTCACCTGGGTGAACATGGGGGTGCGGTGCAGCGGGAACCAATAGGGCAGGATGCGCATCACGGAGAGAAATGCCGTGGCATCGCCCGCGCCGATGAGAACGCGCGCGGCAATGGCTACGCCATAGCTGGTGGTAAAGCCCAGTACCACTTGGCCAATGCCCATAATGACGGCGCCGACCACGAGGAGTAGGCGCGGGCCAAATTTATCAATCAAGATGCCGGTGGGGATTTGGGCTAGGGCATACACACCCAACTGCACAGAGGTAAAGACCGCGATACGGCCGGCATCGACATCGAAGCGCTCAATGGCATCCAAACCGGCCACACCAAAAGAGGTACGGCCGGTAATCGCTACGAGGTAGACCGCCATGGCGGCTACCCAAATGCCTAAAGCCTGAGTGGTAATGACTTCTCGGGGATTCGGATGCGACATGGCTGATACCTTACGCCTTAACTACTAAGATTCTTTTGTGTGAAGTACATTTCGACCCGCGATACCGCCCGTCAGCCCGCATCTTTTACAGATATTCTCCTCGGTGGGCTTGCCCCCGATGGCGGTTTATACCTGCCTGAGAGCTACCCACAGCTAGATTCCGCCACTTTAAATTCATGGCGCAGGCTCCTAGCGGACAAAGGCTACGCGGCGCTTGCGGCCGAGGTACTTAAGCTTTTCATTGACGATATTCCAGCGCAAGACATCGAGGATATCGCCGCGCGCGCTTATACCAGCCCCAAGTTTGCGGACCCGGAAATCGTTCCCGTCACCGAACTAGGCGAGGGCCTGTTTATCGGCCATCTATCTGAAGGACCTACTGCAGCATTTAAGGACATGGCCATGCAGCTTTTGGGTGAGCTCTTTGAATACGAGCTCGCCCGCCGCGGTGAGACCCTCAATATTCTGGGCGCCACTTCCGGCGATACGGGGTCCTCTGCAGAGTATGCGATGCGTGGGCGCCACGGCATTCGCGTCTTTATGCTCACCCCGGCCGGCCGAATGACGGCCTTCCAGCAGGCGCAGATGTTTGGGCTGGATGACCCGAATATCTTCAACATCGCTCTAGATGGCGTTTTCGATGATTGCCAGGATGTGGTCAAGGCGGGATCGGGAGATGCTGACTTTAAGGCCGCCTACCGCATTGGCGCGGTCAATTCCATTAACTGGGCACGGCTGATGGCCCAGGTGGTCTACTACATTTCCTGCTGGCTCAAGGTCGCCGAGACCGCCGATCAGAAGGTTTCCTTTAGCGTTCCCACCGGTAACTTTGGCGATATCTGTGCCGGCCACATCGCTCGCCAGATGGGCCTTCCCATTGATCGTCTTATCGTGGCTACCAATGAAAATGATGTGCTGGATGAGTTCTTCCGCACCGGAAACTACCGGCCGCGTCCAGCCGCAGAGACCATGGCAACCTCTTCGCCGTCCATGGATATCTCGCGCGCCTCGAATTTTGAGCGCTTTGCGTTCGACTTGCTCGGCCGCGATGCAGCCGAAACCGCGGAGCTATTCGGCACCAAGGTGAAAGAGGGCGGCTTTAGCCTCGACCACGACAAGATTGCTGCTGCCCGCGAGGACTATGGTTTCCTGTCCGGTTCCTCCAGCCATGCCGATCGCCTAGCCACCATCAAGGATGTACACGAGCGCTTTGATTACCTGGCTGATCCGCACACGGCCGACGGCATCAAGGTGGCTCGTGGCGCACAGCGCGAGGGCGTAGAAACGCCAATCGTGTGTCTGGAGACCGCACTGCCGGTGAAGTTTGCCGAGACGATCACGGAAGCCATCGGCTCTGCCCCTGAGCCACCCGAGCGCTTTGCCGGCATCCTCGATGCTGAGCGGCACGTCAAGGACTTGCCTAATGATGCCGCGGCGGTCAAGGATTACATCACCACGTCGATTCAGAAAACGGAGGTTTAGACCATGGCCTTAGAAAATTTTGCCGGCCCGGAACACTACACCGAGTTTGATCCGGAAAAGTTCATCCGCGATCTCAAAGCCCAGGCGGAGATGGATGCGGAAGAAGAGAACAAGGACAACGCCGGGAATGCGGACACGGAGAGCAACTAGCGTCTTTGTAGTGTGCACGGCCGCGTTCCTTGCAGCCTGCAGCCCGGTGCGGGGAGGGGAAGAACCGAGTTTCTCCGCGCTGTCGTACAAAAACCTCATTCCCAATGAGTCCTATTCTCCGGCCACGGCGCCGCTCGCTCCGGGTACCGCCTTGGATCTCTCCGGCGATGAACCGCGGCCGGGCGCCTATTTCAACTACCAGTCTTGTACCGCGGCATGGTCATTTACGCTTGCCGACGCCCGCACGATCGCCGTTACCGCTTCCCATTGCGGCAAACCCGGCGATAAGGTCTGGGCCGGAACCGCCGACGGCGACTTTAGCTACCCCGCCGAACCTATCGGCGAGGTCATCTACTCTGATTTCTATTCCGATGACAGCCACGACCTCGATGTGGCCTTTATCGAGATCACTAGCAGCGCTGAGTACTATGTCCCCGGGGCGGTGGACAATAGCGTCGCCACCTCCCTGGCTCACCTTCCGCATCAGGTGTGCAAGCTTGGCCGCGTGACCGATGAGACCTGCGGCACGCTTTCCCATGATGCAGAGATGGCGCAGCTGAATTCGGAGGGACTCCAGCGGGATTCGCTTGCCGCTAGGGCGCGTGTATGCAGCACCAATGGTGACTCCGGTGGTCCGGTGTACGGCGAAGTAGAAGGAAAACAAACCATCGTGGGCGTGGTTTCCGGAACGACGCAGCGCCTCGAAGAAGGCCACACCTGCCAAACCACGCCGACGGACATGGAGCTATCTTTCACGTTGGCCACCGATATTCAGCTTCTAGCTAAAGAGGTCTTGGGGCCCATGGCCTAAGTGCGCCGCACTGGTCTACGCTAGGTGGCATGCCGACTCCAGATTTTATTGTTCAGCTGCGCGAAAAGATTGGTCACGATCAGATCTTTGTGCCGGCCTGTAGCGCCATCATCATCCGCGATGTTCCGGCAGACGCCGCGCTCTGGGAAGTCCCCTCCGTGCTCCTAGTAAAGCGTTCCGATAACGGTACGTGGACCCCGGTGGAAGGAATCTGCGAGCCAGGCGAGGAAATTACCACCACCGCGCTGCGAGAAGTCAAAGAGGAAGTTGGCCTTGACGCCAAGGTGGAAGCGCTATTGGGCGTGGGGCAGTCCGGCCCTGTGACCTACCCCAACGGTGATGAGTGCACCTTTATGGGAACCGCGCTGCGCGTATCAGTAGCAGAAAATGCAGAGCCGGTGATTAGCGATGAAGAAAATACTGAAGCTGGGTGGTTCTCCGTGGCGAAGCTTCCCGATAGCGTTTCGCGCCGCCACCGCCTCATGATTGCCGACGCCGTAGCCCAAATGAAGCATCCCCGCGGTTTTGCCCCGCGCATGGGCTGGATGAAGCGCAGCGAACGACCGGGACTGTAGGGCTAGACTTCTGCGGCGTCGGCAAGCAGCCCGCACAACTGCTGCGGATTCTCGGCGGCGATGAGTTCTTGTGCAATGCTAGCGCGCGCATCGGCAATGTCGTCCTTGCTGCCGCAGGAAATCACGGTATCGCTGATAGTAAGCAAAAGCTTTCCGCGCCGGGCTAGGTCATAAAAGAGCGGGCAGTCTTGCTGGCCCCAGCGCCAGGCAGTGGCGTAGAAGTCCCGCGCGCCTGAGCCAAGCCACGACGTCTCCAAGAGCAGGTGGCCGCGGCGCAGGAAAATCCCGTCTCGTTGCAGACCGGCGAGAACTTCCCTCACCGCAGCCACGTTGGCACGATCCCAGGCGATGAAGGTGATAGGGGAGCTATTATGCATCAGCGGCGCCGGCGACGATTGCCATCTGCGCGGCCACCGGAATAGGTGCGCACGGAATTCTCGCCGCCCTCGGACCCTAAGTCATCGATGCCCCAGGAATCTTCCGCATAGATTGCGTATTCCCTGCTCCAGTGCTCGCGCCGCGGTCGCGCTGCACGCGTGCGTCGGCGTGTGCGGCGCTTTCCTCGTTCGAAGCTGGCGTCTCGCATAGTGACTGCGCCTCCTTGCTACCTGTTGGGCCCAGTCTTAATAAGTGGCTCTTCAGGGCCGGTTTCCTTCTTTCCTTCCCACACCCAGCTGAGGAAGCGGGTGGAGCACAGCATCCAGTGTGCGGTGAGGAGGACGGGGATGGTGAGCGCAATGGCGTCGATAAGCTCGGAGCCATTGACCAATGCCAGCTGGTGGCCACCCATGCTCACGGTTCCTGGCGGGAAGGTGCAGGACCACCAAGCCGGGGAGTACGGAACCCACCGTGCCACATTGGGATAGAAGGTAAACATCGCGTAGATGGATAGCGGAATGGCGATAATAAGCGCCGTAACGCCGTAATAGATGGAGACCGGGCCAGGGAAGAGAATCTGCATTGCCGTGGTGGACTGGCCCACTACGCCTAGCGGGACCCATGCGGTGGCTGATTTCGCGCCGGTGAAATCCACCTTGCCGTGCCATGCGGCCCAATACACGCGGGCGAAGGTGGGCACCGCCGTCACCAGGGACATGAAGAAAAATACCGTACCCATCACGTGGTAGAGCGGGCCGTAATCATTAGCTAGCCAACCGGAAACGGAAGCCGAAATCATAGGGCCGACCAGCGGCAGGCCCCAGGTGAACTTCGGCTCACCATCAAAGCGCGTGAGCTGGATAGCCCACGTAATAACTGTAACCGGACCACCGATCCAAAAGCCCACGAGACGGAATGTAGGGATATCCGTCAGACCGGAAAGTGCGGCACCGAGCGCCAAGATTCCGATGAAAAACATCGACCACTCCGCCATAGTGGTGCGCTCAAAACTAGGATGGCGGTAGCGCAAGAAGCCCGCGGTGAGAACGACAAAGATGACGCACGCGATGGCGGCAAAAATGCCGGCCAGGATCATCATGCCTTCTTCCACGAGCAGGCGCGAGACGATGGAGGTGCCCATGAGGCTGCCTCCCCACGCGGGGCCAGGGGCCGGGAGTTGGCGGAATCTATCAGTCACACTCACATGTTAATTTCTTTCGGTCGGGTTATCAGAATTCTGCTGTCGTTTTGCTGGTGAGAACTCTCAACTGGCGCTGAATTAGGGGCAGGGGTCAAGACTTTAAGGATATGTGGCCGGGGTCGCATGAAAAGGGTCCGGAATACCATTGTGTGTTCATGCACCAAGAGGGCTATGAATGATGAGGATTCGCTATACCTTGGTGGAAAGCCGGAGTTCGTTTGACCAGCTCTATATACTCATCCAAAAATCCATCCCACGAATTAGTAAGAAAGAGAAAGTTATCAAGGGCTACAATTACTGCTAGTAGCGAGTTCTCGCCGTAATTTTGACCTAAAACTTTCTCAGCACGCCGTTTCGTAGCACTAGAAACTGAAGGTTGGTCCAAAACGAAACTGTTCCATAACCGAGCTGAGTGAGCGCATTTATTTCTCACGAATGTAAAAGAGCGCAATTGGCGCGCTAAATATTGTTTCTTTACGCCAAGAATGGAACAAGTCTTTGCGTAAACTTGGTTGTTGTCGTTTCGGAAGCTTATTGCTTTCGACAACGTACCAAAGGACAGTGCCTCGACTGCCACCCAAATTGGCACATCGTAAACCCACCTTTCAGTGTCGGCCCCTGAGTCCTTTTGGTATTTGTGGAGGTATGGTTCCTTAGACCGCTTGAGCTCACTGATAATTAGAGCGCGTGTGGGCTTCATATACGGATTTGGTGGGCGCCGGTAAGCAGTGGGCTGAAGATACTCCTCATAAGGAGAATGGATTTCACCTTCGCTGAGAGCAAAGGCCGTCCTGGCCGCAAGCTCTGCTTCTTGGAGCCCGCGGAGAAGGAGAGAACGAAGTTCGATGTCCAACCGGTAGATGTTAACTATTTCATCCCACTGGGTGCCAGGAAAGAATTTGGCTTCGTCACCGGCTAAGTTTTCTTGGAAGTACCGCATGTAGCCCGAAAAGCGGTAATAATTTTGACGCTCAAGGAAATCTTTAGCAGATTTTTCGGAAGGCAGGATTAACCCACGGCGTTGAATTAAACTGACTTGCTCTTGAATGCTGAGGAACTTCTTCCTGCGGTTCATTGCTTGATTTCTAGTGGTCGTGGAAACACCTGACATGGGTTAGGTGATTGTGTGGAGTCGAAATGGGTTCCGGATTCTGCTGTTGTGGCGCG
>NZ_JASOKQ010000128.1:0-250 GCF_030216265.1 Corynebacterium sp. UMB0012 | reverse complement strand
AATCATAATGGTCCCTTCTTGCGGTGTTATCAATCCGATCAGTAACTTTAACAAAGTTGATTTACCAGCGCCGTTCTGACCAACAATTGCGGTTAGTGGACTGTCAAAAGATTGCCGATCAATTTCCACCTGAAATGAGTGTTCTGGATAAGTGTAACGCAACCCACTAATTTCAATTTGCGGCATAATAAGCCTCCTCTAATTGTTGATTGGTAACCGGAAACTCGTCTGCTGCACCAGGGATTGACCA
>NZ_JASOKQ010000127.1:0-250 GCF_030216265.1 Corynebacterium sp. UMB0012 | reverse complement strand
CCTTCCAGCACCGGGCAGGTGTCAGCACCTATACGTCATCTTACGATTTTGCAGATACCTGTGTTTTTGATAAACAGTTGTTTGGGCCTATTCACTGCGGCTGATCTTTTACCATCAGCACCCCTTCTCCCGAAGTTACGGGGTCATTTTGCCGAGTTCCTTAACGAGAGTTCTCTCGCTCACCTGAGGATTCTCTCCTCGACTACCTGTGTCGGTTTGCGGTACGGGTAATATCTCTCTGGCTAGAAGC
>NZ_JASOKQ010000126.1:0-250 GCF_030216265.1 Corynebacterium sp. UMB0012 | reverse complement strand
CACCCCCTCAAAGAGGGTGCGCACATGCGAGAACGACCGTTGCCGCTAGCAACATCGCAGGGCCGTGCGGGCTCTCCTTCTGCCCACTGCACGCGGACCACAAAAGCGTCAGAAGGGACGCGCTGCCGCTTGCCGCTACCACGCCCATAAACCCGGCCACATGCCCCACCAGCATTCCCAGGGGCCAGGCGAGTTTTATGTCGCCTCCACCCACGCCTGCATGGGCCAGCCCTAGCACGAGGTACATCCC
>NZ_JASOKQ010000125.1:0-251 GCF_030216265.1 Corynebacterium sp. UMB0012 | reverse complement strand
GAAGGGCACGGGTACCTGGACTGTTCAGACCGCTTTGTCCCTCGCAACCCCTGTAACCGGTATCGCAGAAGCAGTATTTGCTCGCGGTTTGTCTTCAATGGTTGCTCAGCGTGAAGAAGTAAAGTCCAAGCCATTGGCAGGTCCTAACGGCAAGATTGATGTTGAAGATAAGGCTGCGTTCGTAGAAGCAGTTCGTCAGGCATTGTATGCGTCCAAGATTGTGGCTTATGCTCAGGGCTTCGATGAGATTC
>NZ_JASOKQ010000124.1:0-252 GCF_030216265.1 Corynebacterium sp. UMB0012 | reverse complement strand
AAAATACGGTCAGATTGCGAAGTAGCTGCTTCAAAAATACTATTTGCACTATAAGTTCTATCCCAAGGGAAAAGAAATACTGCAATTAATAATAATACCGCACAGATGACAGGGCCAAAGATTTGCCACAGTCTTCTTTTATTAGTCATTTTCTAAACTTTCTACCTTTGCCACAATCTTGTTAGGAGTGTCCCATTCTTCACGGTTAAATTCTGAAACAGGAACTTGAATTCCAGTTTCTTCTTGTAAGTT
>NZ_JASOKQ010000123.1:0-252 GCF_030216265.1 Corynebacterium sp. UMB0012 | reverse complement strand
ATTAAAATAAACGGGAATGTAGTTACTATCGATAGTACGGGTATAAGCTATAAAGTTAATAAAGGTGATAGTAATATTGATTTTTATAAATATGGATGGATGGATTATGATAACAATGAACTTATCTACCGTATTGTTATAAACACAACTAATTCTAAACGGAATAATGTTATTATTAAGGATATTCTTAATTCCGCTGGAGTTAATTACGAACAGTCAAGCATAAAAATTGCAACTGGAACTTGGGTTAAG
>NZ_JASOKQ010000122.1:0-254 GCF_030216265.1 Corynebacterium sp. UMB0012 | reverse complement strand
ATAAACGGTGACAAAGCCATCGTCAACAACGACGGTGACAGCACGATCCTTGATGGCGGCACCGGAACCCGCATTACGGGTGATGATGCGACGGCCAACAACAGCGGCAATACCACCGTAGACGGTCAGGGTTCGACCGGAACTGAAATCGCGGGTAACAACGCGGTGGTGAATCAGGACGGCGAGCTGGATGTGAGCGGCGGCGGTCACGGGATTGATATCACCGGCGACAGCGCAACTGTGGACAACAAAGG
>NZ_JASOKQ010000121.1:0-254 GCF_030216265.1 Corynebacterium sp. UMB0012 | reverse complement strand
GGTCGTGGAAACACCTGACATGGGTTAGGTGATTGTGTGGAGTCGAAATGGGTTCCGGATTCTGCTGTTGTGGCGCGGTTTGCGTCGTTGGTTCGGGCTGGTAGTTCAATACGGGCGGCTGCTGGGGTGGTTGGTTTAGCGCGGTCGGTGGCTTATCGGCTTGCTGGCGAGTTGGACTTGCCGCGCAAGCGCCGCAGGACTACTAGCTCGGATGACAGTGAGGAAATAGCTCGCCTGTGGCTGGAAGGTGTGGC
>NZ_JASOKQ010000120.1:0-255 GCF_030216265.1 Corynebacterium sp. UMB0012 | reverse complement strand
CGCCATTAAGATGCGCCGCCTCATGGAAGGTTTTCGGGTTATCTTCACGCAGCGTGGAGCGCAGATGGGTGAAGTAAATACGCGGACCGAACTGCTTGATCATATCAACCAGATCGTTGTCAGCACGCACGCCGTAGGAACCGGTGCACATGGTAAAACCGTTTGCCATGCTGTTTACGGTATCAACCATCCACTGCATATCTTCAATGGTGGAAACAATGCGCGGCAGGCCGAGGATCGGGCGCGGCGGATCGT
>NZ_JASOKQ010000119.1:0-255 GCF_030216265.1 Corynebacterium sp. UMB0012 | reverse complement strand
CGCGTCGACACCGTTTTCGGTGACAACCACCGGGCGCTTGGTGATAGCACCGGTGCCCACCATCGCTGCCTGCGGAGGAACCACGATGGGCGTATCAGAGAGAGCGCCCTCGGAACCAATGTTGGTGATGGTGAAGGTGCCGCCGGACAGGTCGTCCGGGCGCAGCTTGCGGTTGCGCGCGCGCTCGGCGATGTCGACGATGGCCTTCGCCAGCTCCGGCAGGCTCAGCTTGTCCGCGTCGTGGATGACCGGGGA